>OMSS01000057.1:7505-10683 GCA_900313795.1 uncultured bacterium
CCGGCGCAAATTTTTTCGCCTCTAAACTTTTCAATTCTTTCATTCTGATTTTGAGAATTTTTTCAGAATCGGCACGAAGGTGTCTATCCATCGATACTGCTGCTCTTTGGAGGAATGCGAGTTCTTCGTTAACCTGCCTAATGGTAGTGTTTTCCAATTTGTCAAAATCATATTTCATCAAGAGGGCGAGTTCGTCGTCGTGCATTTTCCCTTTTACGACGGACGAGCCGTAGATTTTTTTCTGAAGCATATAACTGTCGGCGATGAGACGGTGAGATTGCGGAATTTCACTTCTTGCGGTCATCGCAACCATTCCTAAAGAATTGAGCATATCACTATCAAGAAGTCCTGCCGCACCAATACGTGAAACGGCATCTTCTTCCAAAATGCGTTTTAAAGAAGCCATTGCGGCATCTTGATTGTAGTCTAACGTCTTAAGCATCATAGCGAAACTTAGACCAATTCCTTTCCTTGATATTTTTATAATAAAACATTTAATAAATTTTGTCATGTGTTTGTAAATTTTTGTATTAAAATAAAGGTATGTTTAAATATGATGTGATAGTAGTAGGTTTAGGACATGCCGGATGCGAAGCTGCGATTGCTGCTGCACGGCTTGGTGCAAAGGTTTTGGCAGTTTCGCTGAACCTTGATAACATTGCGTTGATGCCTTGTAACCCAGCAGTTGGTGGCCCTGCAAAATCTTGTTTGACAAGAGAAGTGGACGCTTTGGGCGGAATTAGGGGGGTTGCGGCTGATGCAACTTATATGCAGATGAAAATGCTCAATTCGTCGAAAGGTCCTGCGGTTCGTGCATTACGGGCACAATCTGATAAAAAAGAATATTCCGCTTTTGTGAGAAACTTGCTCGAAAGTGAAGAAAATATTCAACTGAAACAATGTACTTGCTCAGAATTAATGGTTGAAAATGGTAAAATCGTTGGTATGAAAGACGAATTCGGGCTTGAGTATTTTGCACCCGCAATCGTTTTGACAACGGGAACTTCGCTTGAGGCAAAAATCTGGGTAGGCCTGCAATCACAACAATTTGGACGTCTGGGCGAAGTTAGTGCAAAAGGTTTGTCGGCTTCGCTTGAGAAAAACGGTATAAAATTAGGAAGGCTGAAAACAGGCACGCCGCCTCGTGTTGATGCTCGTTCGATTGATTATTCAAAGACCGAAATTCAACCCGGAGACGAAATTTTGCACCATTTTTCGTTCTTGCCCGACAGACCAGTCAGAAAGCAGTATCCGTGCTATTTGACGAGAACTACTGACAAAACAAAAGAAATTATTTTGGCAAATTTGGATAAATCACCGATGTATTCGGGCAAAATCCACGCTCGTGGCCCGAGATATTGCCCCTCAATCGAGGATAAAATCGTGAGATTTGTGAATAATCCGTCTCACCATATTTTCCTTGAACCTGAAGGCAAAAGCACTTATGAAATTTACGTTGGCGGATTTTCGACGAGTTTGCCTGCCTCTGTGCAACTTGAAATGCTCAAAACCCTTCCGGGGCTTGAAAATGTTCACGTCATAAAACCTGCCTATGCGGTCGAGTACGACTATGTGCCTGCAGTTCAGACATTGCATTCATTGATGAGCAAAAATGTTCAAGGCTTGTTCTTTGGCGGACAAATTAACGGAACGAGTGGTTATGAAGAAGCGGCTGCACAAGGGCTTGTCGCTGGCATTAACGCCGTAAATTACATTCGTAACCAAGAACCGATGATTTTGAGTCGTGAATCGTCGTATATCGGCACGTTGATTGACGATTTGGTTACGAAAGACATCGATGAGCCTTATAGAATGTTGACTTCTCGCTCTGAGTACAGACTTTTGTTGAGACAGGACAATGCCGATGAAAGATTGACTGAAATCGGTTATAAACAAGGGCTTGTGGGCGAAGAACAATATCAAAGATTTAAAACAAAAATGCAAACAGTTGAGGACGAAATTGAGCGTTTCAGACAAACTAAAGTGCCTGCAACGACTGAAAATAACGAGATTTTGTCAAAAATTGGTGAACATATTAACGAAGGTATAAGACTTGCTGAGTTGATAAAACGCCCGAATGTCACTTATGACGTGGTTAAGGATCTCGATGTCGATACAAAAAATCTTGATTTTCCGTACGAAGTCGGTGAACAGGTTGAAATTCGCTTGAAATATGACGGTTACATTAAGCGTCAAAAAGAGCAGGTTGAATTGTCCTCAAAAGCAGACAGGATAAGGATTCCTGATGATATCGATTATAAAAAAATTCAACATATTTCGACGGAAACAAAAGAAAAATTGGACAAAATCAGACCGACAACACTTGGTCAAGCAGCAAGAATCGGTGGGGTTAAACCTGCTGATATCGCAGTTTTGTCAGTTTTAATCGAGTCAAAAGCTTATCGTAATGTCGATTAATAATTTTGAGATAATTCAAGTTTGTATTATGATTGATTTATGAATTATTTTGAACGTGCGAAAAAATTTAGAGCGAAAAAAAGACTCGGCCAAAACTTTTTGATTGACGGAGAGGTAATCGACGATATCATTGAGGCTGCTGACATTCAGCCTGATGAAACAGTGGTCGAAATCGGTGGCGGTTTGGGGTTTGTTACGGAAAGACTTGTTGAGTTGGCGAAAAAGGTTGTCGTTATTGAACTTGATGAGGATATGGTTGAACAACTTTCAAAAATTGATGCGGATAATTTAGAGATTATTCACGCTGATATTTTGAAAACGGATATCTCTCAATTTGGCGAAAACATTAAGATTGTGGCGAATATCCCGTATTACATCACAAGTCCGATTTTGGCACATTTGCTTGGCGAAGTTGATGATTTGGACAATAAAAATCGCAAAGCAATCTCTGAAATTGTAATGATGACGCAGTATGAGGCTGCTTTGAGAATTACCGCTGACGAATTTTCGCCCGACAAGGCGTACGGCCCGTTGACGATTTTGTCCCAATTCAACGCCGATACAGAAATGGTCAGATTTGTTAAGTCAAAATCGTTTTTTCCTGCACCGAAAGTAAATTCAGCAGTTGTTAAATTCATCGTGAAAGACAAGCCGGCATTGGGTTTGAACGATTATTCTTTCTTTAGAAAAGTTGTTCGGGCATGTTTTGGCACGAGAAGAAAAAATATCAAAAATTCATTGACGATTGGCGGATTTTCAA
>OMSS01000174.1 GCA_900313795.1 uncultured bacterium
GATGTCAACGTCTTTATCGTCAACGATTTCAAACGGATTGTCCGTCAAAATCGATTCGTCCAAATTATCAATATTTCTTTTTTTATTCAAATTGTGAACGGCAATTCTCACGATTTCGACTTGGTCAGAGAAGTTTCTGAGCGTTTTTACAACGCCGCAACCTACTGTGCCGAGACCGATTATGCCTAATTTAAGTTTTCCCATTCGAGAGTCCCTCTATATAATTATTATATAGGTTTATTAAACCACAAACAGTCGTTTTAAACAATCTATTGAAAATATTTCCTTATTTATGTAAAATTGACTCAAAAGAGGAATTCGTTTAATGAAAATTGTCATATATGGTGCAAACAATAGAGGTTGCTTGATTGCGACGTCGTTGTTTGAGGATCATGATATCGTAATTGTCGACAAATCCGAAAATATTTCGGACGATTTTTACAAGTTGGATATTGAAGTCCTCGTTGGAAATGCCGCTGATATCAATTTTTTGAAAGAAAATCACCTTGACGAATGTGATGTTTTTATCGCTTGTCACGACAATGACGAGATGAATATCGTTTCTTGTTTTATGATGAAATCTGTTTCTTCAACCTCAAGAACGGTATGTTTCATCAGTAGCGAAGAATATTACGACTCGATTGTGGGTATAAAAAATTCTAAAGCAGACAAGGAATTTTTGCCCGATTATATCATTCGACCAGAAGAACTTTTGACGGGTGAAATCTTTAGAATTATTACTGTTCCAAGTGCTACACAGGTTGAAATTTTTGCAAAAGGTAAGGCTCGTTTACTCGAGTATCCTATTAAAGAATCTTCACCGATTGTGAACAAAAAAGTTAAGGATTGCACGTTCCCGATGGAAACCTTAATCGTCGGAATTACCCGTGACGGACAACTTTCAATGCCTTCAGGCGACACTGAACTCAAGGTTGGCGACAAAGTTATTTTTATGGGTTCTGTAAAATCACTCGATTTGCTTGCAGCAGAAGTGTTTAGAGAAGATACAAAAGTTGATTTTGTAACTATCATAGGAGGCGGAAATGTCGGTTTACTTCTCGCTGAAAGGCTTGAGCAGGCTGATATTAAGTGTAAAATTTTTGAAAAAGATTATAAACGTTGCGAACAAATTTCTCAAATTTTGAAAAAAACTTTGGTCATAAATGCAGATGGTACGGACATTCAACTCCTTCTCAACGAACAGGTTGAAGATTCTGATGTTTTGGTCAGTGTTACTGACAATGATGAAAAAAATCTTCTCTGCTCACTGCTTGCAAAACAGGCTGGGGTTAAAAAGGTCATTTCCCGTGTATCTAAAGGATTGAACGTAGATTTGTTTGAAAAAGTCGGAATTGACGTTGCAATTTCGCAAAACGATGCGGCGATGCACGATATTTACGACCACTTTATTGTGCCTGATATCTCAATCCTTGCAACGGTTGAGAGCGGTCAGGGTGAGGTTGTCGAAATTCAGTTGCCATCAACTTTTGCTCAAAGAAAAGTTATGGAGTTGAAACTTCCTCATAAAGCCGTAATTGCTATTATTGAACGACGTAAGCACGTTATCATTCCGAAAGGCGACACCTTGATTATGCCCGACGATCACTTGATTGTGTTTACAATGCAAGAAAATTCTGCACCTATTCAGAAGTATCTTAGAAGTTGTTAGGTGCCTATGAGATTGCGTTATTTGGCTGTTGCAATTAGTTTGGTTTTAAAATACATGTCGATTGTTATGTTAGCACCGATTGTTGTTGCTTTGTATTTTAAGGACTATCAATCCACAATCGCTTTTGGTGTAACGCTTTTAATTAATTTAATTATCGGTTTTACGTTAAACCCAAAAAGAATTCAACCAGATTTATTAAATGATTTCAAAAAAACTGAAGCCCTTGGCACGGTTGCTTTTTCGTGGATAATAATGTCATTTATTTCGATGATTCCGTATTTATTTTACGGTTTAACTCCGATAAATTCACTCTTTGAGGCAGTTTCTGGTATTACGACTACGGGTGCAACTATTTTGACGGATTTTTCAATTTATCCGAAAACGATGTTTTTCTGGCGTTCGTTTACCCAATGGCTTGGCGGTATGGGCATTATTGTGTTGTTTATTGCGATTTTGCCTCAATTTGCAGTTGCCGGTCGTCAGATGTTTTCGGCTGAGTCCCCCGGACCTACTGACGGGAAGTTTACCCCTCGAGTTAAGTCAACGGCGGCGGTTTTGTGGAATATGTATGCTGCATTTACAGTTGTATTGATTATAATTTTAAAAATACTCGGAATGCCTTTGTACGACGCTATTTGCAACGCAATGTCGACTATCTCTTGTGGTGGTTTTTCACCAAATCCTGATAGCATAATTGGATATAACAATCCTCTGTTCGTTTGGGTAATTGCGTTTTTCATGTTCCTTTCAGGAACTGGTTTTTCAATGCTTTACAGAGTTTTTGTCCAAAGAAGATTTCGGATTTTGTTGAAAAACGATGAATTTTTCACTTATGCTTGCGTAATTCTGTTTTGTGCCTTAGCGATTACATTAGTGTTGATTTTAGATAAAACGTATAACTTCTCAACAGCGGTCGAAGAAGGTTTGTTTCAAACCATTTCAATTATTACAACGACAGGGTTTGCGACAGTTGATTACACAAAATGGGCATATCCTGCTCAAATGATTTTGGCGATATTACTTTTCACCGGTGCTTGTGCAGGCTCGGCATCAGGCGGTTTGAAGATTATCAGACTTGTTTTTGTGTATAAATATATAAAAAGAGAATTGTTCAAAATTCTTCATCCAAACGCTGTTGTACCTGTGAGAGTAAATGGTACGGTTGTTTCTAACGAAATTATGGGTCAAATGATGTCGTTTGTAATTTTCTATTTCGGAATTTTCGCAATTACGGCGTTCATCTCGACAATGATTGAAAATAACGCATCTGTCGGCTGCACGGGTGCTATCGCTTCTCTTGGCAACATAGGACCTGGACTTGGGGTTTTAGGTCCGATGGGAAATTTCGATTTTCTGCATAGCTCTACAAAAATTATTTTTATTTTTAACATGCT
>OMSS01000022.1 GCA_900313795.1 uncultured bacterium
CGGGTCTGTTCATGGCCGGACAGGTAAATGGTACAACCGGTTATGAGGAGGCTGGCGGACAAGGTATTCTGGCTGGCATAAACGCTCATATAAGTTGCCACGGAGGCACACCGTTTACCCTTGCCCGCGATGAGGCATACATAGGCGTGCTGGTGGATGACCTTATAACCAAAGGTGTTGATGAGCCTTACCGTATGTTTACATCAAGGGCCGAATTCAGGATTCTGCTACGGCAGGACGATGCCGATCTGCGCCTGACCGGGCGGGCTTACGACATAGGCCTGGCCACCAGGGAGCGGTACGAAAAGATGTGCTCCAAACGCAACGAGATAAACCGCATTGTTGATTTTGCCAAGAGTTTCAATCATGTGAACAGGAAGTCTGATAAGTCTTGATTTATCAGCGATTGCACGGGTTATAGCCTGTTGAATCCACCAGGTTGAATAGGTTGAAAACTTGTAACCTTTTGTATAATCGAATTTTTCTGCAGCCTTCATCAAGCCCAAATTTCCTTCTTGAATCAAATCGAGAAAGGAAAGTCCACGTCCGATGTACTTTTTAGCGATACTGACGACGAGACGCAAGTTTGCATTGACAAGTTTTGTGATGGCTTTTTCTTTTTCCTTGCCGTCACTTTCCATAATTGTTTTTGCAACTTCGAGTTCTTGTTCTGCATCGAGAAGGGGGATTTTGCCGATTTGTTGAAGGTAAATTTTGACAGAATCGTCCGTCACCGCCGTAGAATATGTCTCAGCAACTTTTGGTTCTTCAATTACCGCCACGTCATCGTCTTTAATTTCAAGATCCTCAGATGTATCGATATCGTCTTTATCTAATTGTTCAGATTTATTTACCATTATTTCTTTTTATTGTCCTTTTGAATTTTTTGTCTAACCGATTCATAGATTATGACGGAAGCGGCATTTGCAACATTCAAAGAATCAAAATCGGTCTCTATTGGTAATTTTACCCGAAAATCTGAGTTTTTAACATTTGTCCTAGAAATGCCCGATTTTTCGTTACCCATGATAATTGCGAAATTCATATCCGTATAATCAATATCAAAGTAATTATCCTCTGCGTCAATTACAGATGCAATTATCCAGAAGTCGTTATCCTTCAGGGTAGTAATGGCATTTTGAATACTGTTAACCGTAATAATGTCGATGTGGTTTGTTGCACCGGCGGAGGACTTTTCGACGGTTGCGTTGATTAAAGAACTTCTTCTTTTTGGAAGAATTATTCCGTCATATCCGGCACAAACTGCCGTTCTGATAATCGAGCCGACATTGTGCGGATCTTCAACTTCATCAAGAATTACAACTTTTTTGTAACGATTTTTTGTTTCTTTTAGTAAAAAATCTTCAAGTTCTACATACTCAACAGGGGACACAAATGCGACAACACCTTGGTGAGAAACATCTTCATATTGTTTAAATTTTTCTCTTGGAACAAACGAAAAAGGAACACCATTATCCCTCGCAAGTTGAATAATAGTGTCAATTCTGCGGTCTCCATGTCCTGTTTTAAGAAGCATTATTTTGTTAACTTTTCTGTCATTTGTTTTCAATAATTCTAAAACATTATTTTTGCCGTATATAAAATCTGCGTTTTCTATGGTCATTTCCCTCATCTTGTTGTATAATTAATATTATTATATTACAAAATTAGGTAATTTTTATTTTGTAGTATAAAATAATTAGTGTAACTAATGAGATTTAAGGCAAGTCGGATTATATGGAAAATTTATTAGAGCAACTTGGCTTGAGTTCGGTATCAACAGTCGGTATATCGATATCTGCGGCTAACATTATCGAAATGATTTGTATCGACAAAAGTCGAAGAATGATTACTAAATATGCCTGCAAAGAACTCAAGTACAACAACGCAATTCGTGAAATTATCAGTTATGATGATTTGGCGGCTGCTTTGCAAGAATTGTTCAAAGAAGTTGGCATTAACCCTAAAAACAGTAACGTTGTATTGAACATTCCTAACGTACACTTTGCTTTTACAAGTTTGCCTTTGGTGTTGCCTGATGAACAAATTTCAGGTGCTATTGCATCAGAAGTTGAAGAAATGTATCTTTTCAAAAGACATGAACCTGTAATCTCTTGGAACACAGTCACTGTCAACAAAGAAACAGATAAAAGATATATCGTTTTCGGTGCAATTCAAGAAAATACAATCCAAAACATCAGAGATATTTTCGACGATTTAGGCTGCAAACTCGTTGCAATTGAAACAGCACATTCATCAATGATTAAAGGTATTGTTTATAGCCGTGTTCTTGAAGAAGAATTTGAGAACAACGAAACTACAAACATTATGCTTATCAATTCAAACAGTTACTCAATTTTCTGTATGCAAGGCAAGAAATTGGTTGACTATTTTGAAGAACCTTTGGCAATTAAATCTTTCTCAAGTGATGAAGTTTACATCGCAATTTCATCAGCGGCAAACTCAACACTCGAAAATTATCCGGCAAAAAACCTTTTGGTTGTCAGCGAAACAAACGAAGTCAGTGCAGAAATTTTGTGCCACAAAATCAACTTTGACGGTACAATGAAATACTTAGACAGAAACATGTATGCAGATAAATCATTTATGGAAATTTCGGCTGCAATTTTGCCGAAATATTTGCCGATGATTTCGCTTGAAGCCGTTGGTGCTGCTGCATACACATACGAAACTTATCCTATAAAATTCAACTTCCTCTTAGGAGCAGAAGGGGAATTTTCATCATCAATTGTCTTAACAATCTTTGATCAAGATTACGAAATCGACAGAAGAGCAGTCATGAACATCGGTGCAATCATTGCCGTTGCGGTACTTTGCTTGTTCTTGTTAGCAAGCATGCTCCTCTCTGTTTTCGACAGAAGATTATTAAAAGAAATCTCATTAATGTCAGATGAGTTTGTCGACACAATGGCAAAAGTCAATGCCACAAGCGTTTCTGGTGATGTCGGCAATATTTTCACGACGACAAAAGAAATTTCTGATGAAAATGCAAAAGAAACAGCAATTATTTTCGGCTTAGGCTCAGAAATCCCTAATGATGTATATTTGACAAGTTTTTATAGCACGTCAAAAGGCGATATCAGAATCGAAGGAAGTTCAAACTCGAGCGAATCGATTTACGCCTATGTTAAAGGGTTAAAAGCAAAAGACCCGAAACTTAAAATCACAAAATTGGAATTGAATTATTCCGATGAATCTGCAAGCGACACGGTTTATTCGTTCCTTATCGATGGAGACAACCCGACGCTTCAAGCACAAGAACAACAAAATCAAGAAGGTGGAGACCCGAACAATCCGAACAACCCGAATAATCAACAACAAGGTGGTGACGGTCAAAACTCAAAAGATAATTTGTTACAACAAGGCAACCAACCGACCCCACCCGCTGCACCGGCAGCGAATGCACCTGGTAGTTTGCCTGCACCTACTGCACCTTAAAACTCCACAGGAAATGACACATGGAATTACCTAAAATAGACGAACGATTTATAAAACAATATAAAGAATTGCTGATTTGCGGTTTGTTACTGCTTTTGGCGGTCGCTTTTGGTATCAGACAAGTTGTCGTTACCATTATGAAAATCCAAGAAACGTCAAAAGAACACAAAAAGCAAAAAGAAAAATTAAACGAAGCTAAAAAGAAACTTAAAGACTACGAAGATGCGAACAAACGTTTGATGGACAAACAAAGCAACATCAAGAAGGTCTTTCAGCCTAAAACTGCTACGGAAGACTCAATCGCTTCTTTTGGCGGTATGTTTGAGGACATCATCGATTATGTAAAAATCAACAACTTGATGCTCCGTTCAGTTCAATACCAAATTAACCCCGCTGATGACATTATTTACGGCAAGTTCCCGACATTATACAATGTTTGCAACGTTCAGTTGATGCTCGTCGGAACATACGTTCAACTCGAAGGATTGGTCAGAGATTTGACTGTTTATCCTTATTTCATCAACCTTTCAGAGGTTAGAATTAATCCTTATGAAAAAGATGACCAGTACATTATTGCAACCATCAACATCACTTTGTACTCTAAAAAACAACAATCAGCCGCAAGTGTTATGGGCGGCGATGGAGCACCTGGGGCAGCAGGTGGTGCACCAGCAGGCGGAGGAATGTAATACAAAAATTTAACAGCAAAAAAAAACGAGATTTTTCAAATCTAGTTTTTTTATTTTAAACAATTTGAAAAGGACATTTTTTGCAAGATGCTTTGTAGTGCAAAATCAAATTGTCCTCTAAATCATATCTTTTTACGACCCGAACGTTCAATTCAGAACCGCAAATCGGGCATCTTAAATCGTCCGCTTCGCCCGCCATCATTTTAACACGGGCATAATCTTCAAAATCTTTTGGAACACCGTAGTTTATCTGAATATTTTTTTCGTGAGCCTTGATTTCAGAAGGATTCATTTTTAAACCTTTAGCAAGTTTTTGTCTGACAGTAGCAGAGAGGAAAAGTTCTTTTCCTGATTCAATGTCAGAGACCTGTTCTTCCGTAAGGTTAGAGCGTTTTGCGAGCAACATGAGAGAAAGCCCGATATTTTCTCGGGCTTCTCTTACGAATGTTGCTAAAGAAACTGTTTCTTCGCTCATTATGCTACTTTCTTTTTCGCTTTGAAATCGTTGTAGAATACCAAAAGGACGCTTGCGAAGAAGATACTTGAGTAAGTACCAACCGCAATACCCAAAAGCATTGCAAGAACGAAATCTTTAGTAGTTACACCGCCGAAGATATACAACGCAAGCAACGTAAAGATTGTTGTCAATGAAGTGTTGATACTTCTTGCGAGTGTTTGGTTAACGCTGGCATCAACGATTTCGTGATAAGTCATTGATTTTGACGAAAACTTGACATTTTCACGAATTCTGTCGAAAACAACGATTGTATCGTGGACGGAGAAACCTAAAACGGTCAAAACCGCCGATATGAATAAACCGTCGATGTGAACTCCACAGAATATTCCAAGGAATGCAAACACACCCAAAACGAACAAAACGTCGTGTACGAGGGTCAAAATTGCGATGATGGCGAATTCTAAGTGGAAACGGAGCGTCAAATACGCACAAATACCAAGAATTGCGAGCAATACAGCGATGCAAGAATTTTTCATCAATTCAGCACCCAATGTCGGACCGACCGAACTTACTTGAACGAGTTGAGCTTCAGGGTACATTGAAGTGATTATATCAGAAACGATTTTTGTTTTTGCACTGTCCTTGTCTCCGTCGAATGCAGTTTTTACCGAAATAAATTCGTTCATTTTCGCATTTGAGTCAGTTGATGCACTCGGAGCAGAAAGGATTTGAATAACTGGGTCTTCAAAACCTTGAGCCATAAGTTTTTCTCTGACATTTGCGATGTCTGAGTTATCCAATTTTTTGTCAACTGAATATTGGATAATCGTACCACCCGTGAAATCAATACCGACCAAAAGAGGTGTGCCTGTTTTTACCGTAAGATAACCCATAGCACCGATTGACGGAATTAATAACAAGAGGGAAATAAATAAAAATACCCATTTGTATTTAACAATATCAATTATATTTTTTGCATGTGAAAACATTGCTTTCTCCTTATTAATCCAAAATACCGAACTTAGCGTTTTCACGCTTTGTATCTTCCGATTCGTAAGCGGTATTTATTTCATCAGCACGAATACCAAACCATTCAGGGTGTTTCAAATGACCTGTACCGAACAACAAGTGCATGAAATTCTTCGTAACGGTAATTGCACTGAACATACTAACGATAGTACCGATTGCCAAGGTTAAAGCGAAACCTTTAACAACGTTTGAACCGAACATATAAAGAATGAAACAGGTGATGATTGTTGACATGTTTGAGTCGAAAATACTTGTGAACGCTCTGTCAAAACCTAAGTTGATTGCTGTAAATAAACTTCTGCCTTCTTTCAATTCTTCTTTTGTACGTTCGAAAATAAGGATGTTAGCATCGACCGCCATACCGATTGAAAGGATAAAACCTGCAATACCAGCAAGTGTCAATGTAACAGGAATTAATTTGAAAATCGAGAATACGATTAAAGAGTAAATTATCAAGGCAACATCGGCAACAAGTCCGGGGACTCTGTAATAAGCAACCATGAAAATCATTACGAATGCCAAACCGATTAAACCGGCGAATTTACTGTTTGCAATACTGTCAGCACCAAGTGTAGGTCCGACCGTGTTTTCTTCAATAATTTTAGCAGGAACAGGCAACGCACCAGCGTTGAGCAAATCTACCATGTTCTTAGCTTGTTCGTATTCAAAACCGCCTTCACCGCCTGAGATTTGAGCTCTTCCGCCGATGATAGGTTCTTGAATAACAGGTGCTGATTGCAATTCACCGTTGAAGAAAATTGCCATCGGCTTGCCGACCAATTCCTTAGTAAGTTTTGCAAATTTCTTTGAACCTGCATCGTTAAATTCAAGGCTGACAACGTATTCACCGTTTTGAGAATTTGTCGAAACGAGTGATTTTTTAAGGTCTTTACCTGTCAAACCTGTTGATTCCCATGCCTCAGCACCGCTCATTGTTTGAACCGGACGCTTAAATTCCAATTCAGCCGTGTCACCCAAAAATTCTTTTGCTTTTTGCGGGTCTGAAACATCAGGAATTTCGATGATTAATCGTCTGTCGCCTTGTTTTTGAACAACTGTTTCGGCAACACCGATTGCGTTAATTCTGTTTTCGATAGCGAATTTCAAACTATCCATGTTATCGGAAGTAATCTTTTTAACGGTATCCGTTGTTTGTGCTTCAAGAACCAATCTCGAACCACCGACCAAATCAAGACCCAACTTAGTCGGTTTAGTCATAATAACGGCAATACAACCGATTACTAACACGATAATTACCCAAAATAAAATCTTTTTATTTTTCATTTTTATCCCCTGTAAAAATACATGTGTTAATCTGACTATATTTTACCGCAAAAATACTTGTAGTAAAATATTTCCGATTTTAAGTAAAGTTATCATAAGTATTGTAAACTTTTAACTCTCCTGTTAGGGAATTTTTTGGAACAAAATGCTCAAAAATAACCAAAAACCGTAGAAACGTAGGGTCGACTTTAGTCGACCGAATCATTCAATAACCGCACCATAATCAAAAAATACCGTCATTCTAAGCGAAGCGAAGAATCTCGAAAAAACCCGTTAACATTAGATACTTCGGGCACTGCCATCAGAATGACGATAAATGTTTTAAGAGAAAAGCAAGGTCATACTACCTACATTTTCTATTTTCTTTTATCAATATACTCTTTTAAAATAAACTCAATCTCTTTTGCCGCAGAACGAGAATCCTCAATAGCATATTGTTGGATTTTTTCAAAAACGTCAGCATTTATCCTCAATGTAAATTGTCTTTCGTTTTCGTATTTTTTCATAGCCATGATGACCTCATTTCTACTTAATAATGAATTCATTATATAAATTTATATTAACAACATCAAGACTTCATCTTGACTTCAAAATGAATTACGACTATTATGATATCGTTATGAATTCATAATGAAAATATATGGATTGCCAAGAAAAACAAAGATTTTCTCACAATGACAATAACCACAAAACCCGTAGGGTCGACTTTATCGACCAAAACATTCCCTAATCAAATACAAGAAAAAAAGAACACAAATGAACAAAAAAGAATATAAAATTCTGAAAAAAATCAATGCCGAAATAGCGGGAGATGCCCTTGATATCAAGGCGATAGCAGACTGTTTAGAAAACATGGATATTCCGTATCCCGCAAATTACTTGGCAATTTTCATAAGGAAAAAAATCATAAAAATTTTCCGAAAAATTGAAAAAAACCGAAAAATTTTAAAAATCAAAAATTAGTCGAGAGGTTTTTCAGGAATTTCTCTGACCCAAATGCACATAACAAGAGGGATTGCAGCAACAACGAGCACGCCGTTTAAAATACTGATTTTTTCCATAAAGAAACTCAAAATCGGCAACAACGCACCAACGATGCCCCACGTAAATCCGCCAACGACACCTGAAATCGTGCTTTTATATTTAGGCAAAAGTTTTTGTGACATAACGACATTGATTGGCTGAGTGAGAAAAATCACGAACCCGATAATCGAGTACAAAACAATCGCCACGGGGAGATTTCTTCCCATAAAAAAAGCCATTGCCAAAGCAAGTGGCAAAGTTAACAAAAACGAAAAATAGAAAGTATTTCGGCTGCCGATTTTTTTCTCAAACTTAGGAGCGGCAATCATTCCAAGTGTTGACGTTGCCAAAAAAGCACAACTTATCAAGCCGATTTTAGATGCAGAAAGATTAATACTTTTCCAGAAAAATGGCATTATCAAGGTATAACTCGACACTACGATTGACTTTGCGATAGATGAAGCAATCAAAATTCTCTCCAATCTCAAAGAGAAAATTTCACGAATGCTTGTAATCAAAGAAATTTTTTCCTTTTGTTCGCCCGTTTCATCACAAGAAACTTTTGGCACAAACAAAAACATCGAAAGTGCTGTCATAACACCGATTATAGCCGTATACATAATTGCTTGTTCGCCAAATCGTTCGTAAATATTTGTAGCGACCAAAGCACCCACACCGTAACCGATTGAACCCATACTGAGGAAAATTCCCATACTCCAAGTCGCTTCCTCATTATCCTTACAAAACCTTGGAACGAAACTTGTTGATTGTGGGTGAAAAAATCCGACACCGATTTCGCCCAAAACAATTGCAACAGAAAGAGCCAAGAAACTTTCAGCCAAGCCCATCATCGGCAAAAATACCGATGCAATGATTATTCCCCAAAAGATGAAAAATCTTTTTCTGCACTTATCGGAAAAATACCCAAAAATCGGCTGTAACAAGTAAGACGAGATGTTTGCGATACTAATAATCGCCATAGCATCTTTCATTGTAATTCCGACTTTTGAAGCGATAAAAGGCAATAACGGAGCGATAAACCCGGGGTAACAATCGATTATAAAGTGGGAAAATATCAACCAGTTTACTGCTTTTTTGCAACTTTTCATTTTTTATCCTTTGTGTTTCGGAAGTCATTGCAAGCAAAAACACTATTAGTGTTTAAACTCTCTGAGCAAAGTTCTGACCATTGTAAGTTCATATTTGTCGGCAACGTCAAAAATTTCTTTATCCTTTTTCGTACCTGCAGGTTGAAGGATTGCAGCAATTCGAGCCTGAGCGGCATCGAGGATAATATCCTTCGTTCTGATAGCACCATCAGTAACAAGGACAGCATCTTTCGAGTTTTCGCAGGCCTTATCGAGGGCAATATCCACTGCCTCAACCCGATTTGCCTGACCTTGAGAAATTCCGACAGTTTTCAAATCTTTGACAACAATTGCGGAATTTGAGCGGGTATATTTTGAGACCTTCCAGCCAAAAACCATGTCCTCAACCTGTTCTGTCGTCGGTTTTTTCTTCGTAACGACTTTGAAAGAATTTGTGTTAAGTTCAGCGGTGTTAGGCTCTTGAACGAGCGTGCCGAAAGGAGTTATCGTAATTTGATTTTTCAAATATGCCTTGAAATCTTTTAACGGTGTAAAAATTTTGATTAATTTCAAATTACATTCTTTCAAAGTTTCGATTGCATCGTCATCAAAATCCGGAGCAATAACAATATCAAGAAGCAACGAACTCAAGGCTTTTGCCAATTTCGTATCAACTTTTTGAGAAAAAGCGACAACCCCGCCAAAAGCACTAATCGGGTCACAATCGATTGCTTTTTGGTACGCAATCTCAAGTGTAGAGCCAAGAGCGACCGCACAAGGCATCGCATGTCTTGTCACGACAGCCGCATTGACGTCGTAAAACTCCGAAACCATTTGTGTTGCAAGGTTTATGTCCAAAATATTGTTCGTTGAGAGTTGACGATTTGCGATAACTTCGTATGAAATCGTGTCACCAGTATACAAAGCCGCCTTCTGGTGCTGATTTTCGCCATAAGCCAAATCGCCGCTCTTTTCTTCGTTCAAGTTCAAATGAACACCATTTGTGTCAAGAATATTCAAAAGTGTTGCATTGAGTTTGCAAACCTGCATAAGTGCTTTTTCTGCAAGTTCTTTCTTCAAATTTTCAGTGACAGTGCCGTTTTTGATAGCCTCAAAAACTGTTTCATATTGAGAAGGATTAATAAGAACGATTGTGTCTTTGTATTTTTTTGCAAATTTTTGAACGATGGAAAGCCCTTCACTGTCGAAGTGTGCAAGAACTTCTTCTTCGTCCATATCCTTGTTCAAATATTTTTCGAGAGGATAGAAATTACAAACTACAACGTCAAAATCGGTGTTTTGCCAATCAAATTTTTCAACGCATAAACCGTTTGCACTTAAATATTCATAAGTCTTTTCAGTTGCAAAAATATCATAGTCGTTTTTCTCAGACAAATTTTTCGCAAATTCAACAATACCGTCGTTATTATAAACATTAACAAGAATTTTTTTGCTCATTTTAATCCCTCTTTTTTCTCACAATAACACAAACGAAAAGTTGTGTAAAATTGAGAAAAACATGTCAGATTATTCTTCACAAATATACCCGTAACCGCAATATTCACAATAGTTTCTCTTTGGCAGGTCGGAAATTTTTTGAGAAGAAAATTCCTTTATATTTTTTAAATCGTTGTCGATTGATTTTTTCGCCTCAGAAAGGTCTTTTTGCGAAACGTTATACTCAAAAACCCCGTTTTGCTTGATATTTGCAAAAATCAAATTTGTGACCGAAAGGCCCTGCTCCTCAAGTGCAGACTTGTAAATAAACATTTGCTTGTTATAATCGTGGAGTGATTTTTCCAAGTCATCATTCGTTTTAAAATCGACCAAATCGACCGTGCCGTCTGCATTTTTGACCACAAGGTCAATATCTCCTTTAAATATACAATTTTTGTAAACAAATTCAAATCCATATTCTGCCAAAATATTTTCAGACGACAATTTTGCAAATCTTGATTTTTTAAATGCCGAATACAAAGCCAATACCCTGTTATAATCAGCATTTTCAAGGTTCGTATCTGACAAAAGATTCAAAATTTCAACCTCATTTAAAATCTTGTCATTCACAACAGAATGATAAATCAAACTATGCAAAACACTACCTATTGCTACGTTTACAGTATTTGAAGCAATTTCAGGATAACCAAAAATATATTTCAACAAATAATTTCGCTCACAATGGTTAAAAGCATTGATTTTGCTGAAACTTACGGATATTTTTTCCGTATTCTCCTCTTTGAATTTTGGTGCAACAATTTTCAAATCTGGCTGTTTGTCAGGCACTGAGACGCACAACGGCCTATTTTCAAGCGACAATTTGTCTCCTTCAACCGGACGGATTAAATTTTTAATCGTGTCTGAACCATTTTTTGCATCAATCAAAGTTTTCAAATATTCCTGTGGAGTGTTGCAAATCAAGACGTTCAGGTATTTTTTCGCCCGAGTTATTGCAACATAAAACAATCTTTTTGCTTCTGCATATTCCCTATGCGATTTGTAAATTTGCTTGTATATCGTGGATTTCAGGGATTCTTTGCCGTTGAATTTGTGAATTATTAAACCAAAATTTCCAAAATCTTCGTTTAACTCAATTGAGACCGCAGGCTCGTTGTTATGTGAGTTTCTGTTCGAAATGCCAGCCACAAATGTGTATGGAAACTCAAGACCTTTGCTTGCGTGAATTGTCATCAATTTTACAGCATCAATTTCGCCGGCAAACACACTCGGCATCTCGAAATTTTTATCTTCAGAAATCGTTTCTAAATATTCAAGAAAATTTTTGATACTTGAATAATTTGAATTTTTAACATAGTCAGCAAGAATTTTTTCAAACACCATAACATCAATGTCTGCAAGGCTTTTTGCCACTCCTGACAAATTTTGATAGGGTGGATAAACGTCAATTAATTTGTAAAAAATTGTAGACAAAGAAAGTTTATTTTTATTTTTAATAAGGCTCAAAACTACGTCATAGAGAAGTTTTACAGAATTTTTGACGTCGCTCTCACAATTAATTTTGTCAAAAACATCTGTTTCAAATGTTTTTAAAATCTTTTCAGAGAAATTCAAATCCTTTGAATCATCAGTATTTTCGAGAATTTCATCGACAGATTTTTTCAAATCGAAAATTTTTCTGTCCGAAAATTTTACCTCTAAAAGTTTTACAAGAGCATACTCGCTACGCACATTTTGGGTAAAATCCAGTAGACACTTAATGTTTTGAATAATTGTTTTTTTGAAATAACTCGTGTTGACCTTCTTAACAGACGGGATTCCGTACTTTGCAAGTTCTTCTTCAAAAGTATCAGCCTGATAATGGCGTTTGACAAGAACTGCAAAATCTTTGTATTTCAAGCCATCACGCTCCATAATACGCAAAATTTCATCGGCGATATATTTTGCCTCTAATGTCCTGTATTCATCAACGTTTGCACACTTTTCGGGCTGAGGAAATTTCACACTATCCGGAACAACGTCAGTCAAAAAAGCCGAAAGAGATTCATTTAACCCCAAAGTGTTTGTGGTTACTACGTTTACTGACTCCAAAACTTGAGGTATGGAACGGTAATTCGTTTCCAATTTGACGACATTTATTTTTTTCTCAGCATCAAAATTTGGCTTATTTGAACAACCACAACAAGAGAACAAATTTTTTAACATTTTAATATTT
>OMSS01000189.1 GCA_900313795.1 uncultured bacterium
GCGGTACGCCTCGATTGTATTCTCGGCGAGCCCCCTCTCCGCTTGATTATATTCGCAAAATTCTGATACGAAATGTATTAACATAACTCAAATATAGCACGTCATAAAACAAGCACCATCATATATCCCGCCGATTTTTACGCACAAAAAAAGAGCGACGATGAAGCCGCTCTTTTTGACTAAAAATGAATTTATTTTTTTGCACCGTCAAGCATTTGTTTGATACCGTCAACTGATGAAAGCACACCAGTTGCTTCATATGGCATATAGATAACCTTATTATTTTGACCGGAAACCATCTCTTTCAAGGTTTCGAGATACTTCATAGCGATAAGGTATTTGTCAGGTTGACCACTGTTTGCGATAGCCTCGATTGTGAGTTGGATTGCTTTCTTTTCTGCTTCAGCCTGCAAAATTCTTGCATCAGCAAGACCTTGTGCCTTCAAAATTGCAGCCTGCTTTTCACCTTCTGCCTTATTAATTGCAGCCTCTTTCATACCTTCTGCTTCAAGGATTGCAGATTTTTTCAAACCTTCTGCCTCAAGAATTGCCGCACGTCTATCACGTTCTGCCTTCATTTGCTTTTCCATTGATGCTTGAATATCAGCAGGCGGAATAACGTCTTGAAGTTCGACACGGTTGACTTTTACGCCCCATTTATTTGATGCTTCATCAAGGATATTGCGGAGTTTATGGTTGATAGTGTCTCTTGAAACCAAAACTTCGTCCAAATCGAGTTCACCAATGATGTTTCTGAGGGTCGTTTGAGTAAGTTTTTCGATTGCTTCAGGAAGGTTTTGGATTTCATAAACTGCACTTTTCGGATTAACGATTTGGAAGTAAATCAAAGCGTTGATGCCGATTGAAACGTTATCCTTCGTGATTACGTTTTGACGAGGGAAATCAAAAACTGATTCTCTCAAATCAATTCTATCCTTCAAAGAATAATACGAATAAGTTCTCCCGTCAGGAAGGGTTTGATTTTGTTTCCAAGCAATTGAACGAGGATTGTCAATAAGAGGGATAATGAATTGGAAACCTGATTCCAAAATTCTGTCGAATTTACCCAATCTTTCGATAATCATAACTTCTGCTTGTTGAACGATTTTGATTGATTTCATACAAAAAACGAGAGCGAAAACAATCAAAATAAAAGTAAAAATTAATGCACCCATTAAAATTCTCCTATATTTTTTCTACCTTAAAAATAATACTGTCATTTGATAAAATTTTGACTTCCGCACCTGTTGGAATATTTTCCCCCTCTGTAACCGCCTGCCATTCTTCGCCATAAATAGCAACACGTCCGTCGGTCTTAGAAACTTCCTTCACGACCTTTGCAACCTTGCCGATATACTTATCGTCAAGTCCAGTTGACTGTTTCTTTTCGTTAATTTGCTTCAACAAAATCGGTCTAACAAACCAAATAGCCACAATAGAAACGATTAAGAACACAAAAGTTACCACAAGGTACGAAAATCCAAGATATGCAAAAATTGCCGAAATCGCTGCTGCAACAGCAAGATTAATAAAAAATAACGTTGGAGTAAACATCTCAAGTATAAGAAACACAATCGATGCAACCAACAACAACAACCACATATCCATAAAAATTCTCCTTTTCGACAATTATATCAAATTATTATTCACCTTTCAATAACTCTGTCAAACAGTTTAAAAAAAATTAAATTCGTGCTACCCTCAAAATATGAAAGGTAAATTGTTATTAGCAATAATCGCAGTATCACTTGTGACGGTATCCTGCTTCTCGATTGACAAACCGCCAGTGCAAACCAACGAGCGAGAAGAAACAATCGACTTGCACGATTTATCTTATGATGAGCCAAAAATTATTACAATCAACGGAGAGGATTACCTTCAATCCCAACTTCCAATCGGAAAATTTGGCGGCGAACTCGTCACCTCAACTATTGGAGAAGGTCCGAAAACATTCAACATTTGGACTGCAAAAGACAATACCTCAACAGAAATTGGCTCGCTACTTTTCGACTCACTCCTCTCAACAGATGTGAACACGGGCGAAGTTATCCCGAATATGGCAAAATCAATCGAAATTTCACCCGACCAAAAATCTTACACAATCACGTTAAGAAAAGGCTTGAAATGGTCTGACGGTAAGGAAATTACCGCTGATGATGTCATTTTCACTTGGAAAGATATCGTCTTTGCAGGATTCGGCAACACAAGTGTGCGTGACTCCGTAACAATCGACGGTCAACTTCCCGAGGTCGAAAAAATTGACAAATACACTGTAAAATTCACAACTCCAAAGCCTTTTGCACCATTTTTGAGATTTTTATCGGAGAATATTGCTCCTGAACATATCCTTAAACCAGTTGTTGCAAAAGGAAAACGAGCATTTGATGCGTTTTGGGGAACGAATGCGAACCCAGCCGATTTCGTAACTTCTGGTCCATTTAAACTTCAAGAATACGTTCCTGCTCAACGTGTTGTGTTAAAGCGAAACGACAACTACCATTTCGTCAACAGAGAAGGGAAAAAACTTCCATACCTTGACAAATACATCATTCAAATTGTAGGTGATTTGAACAACGAACTTTTGAAATTCGAATCGGGTGAACTCGACCTCATCAGCGTTCGAGGCTCTGATGCGGCAAGATTTAAAATGAACGAAAACAAAGGTGGTTAC
>OMSS01000068.1 GCA_900313795.1 uncultured bacterium
TTGCAGTTTACAAAAAATAAAAAACAAAAAATTGCACAAAACTATTTGACAGCGGGCATGTTTATTTTACAATAAAATAGTCAAGAAATCGTAGCGGTGGCATGTCGTTGCGGTTTCCACAATCACCGTCAGGGATTGCAAAAGGGGCGTGGAAAGCGACTTGATAGGAACTTGGCAGAGCCGAGAACCACGATAAGAACGGTAACGTACTTAGTCGTAATGAGGAGCGATATTCCACAGGTCTTGCACCGTATTTCAGCGACGAAGTAAACGTGTTAAGCGGCTATATCAATCAAATTGATACCCCCCTGCAATTTCCAAAACGGTACAAATAAAAGGAAAAGGAGAAAACTATGCCTAAACTCAAAACTCACCGTTCAGGTGCAAAACGTTACAAAGTTACTGCTTCAGGTAAAATTCTCAGAAGAAAAGCAGGTATTGGTCACCTTCTTCAACACAAAGACGGTTCAAGAAAAAGAAAAATCTTCAAAATGTGTGAAATTTCAGGAACTCACTTTAAGTTAGTTTCAAAAGAACTTCCATACAAGAAGTATTCACGTTAATTGAGAAGAAAGGAACAGTATCATGAGAGTTAAACGCGGAAATGTATTAAGAAAAAGACATAAGAAAATCTTGAAGCTTGCAAAAGGCTTCCAAGGTGCAAGAAGCAGAATTTTCAAAGTTGCAAACGCTGCTGTAATGAAGGCGTTGAAGTATAAATACAGAGACAGACGTAGTCTTAAGAGAAACATGAGAAGACTTTGGATTGTCAGAATCAACGCTGCAACAAGACAATACGGTATGAGTTATTCAAAATTCATGAACGCATTGAAGAAATCAAACGTTACAGTTAACAGAAAAATGTTGGCTGAAATGGCTGTAAACCAACCGGAAGCATTCTCGGTTATCGTAGAAACAGCAAAGAAAGCTAACGCATAGTTTTTGGGGAATACCCGAAATTAACAAGACCGCCCGATTGGGCGGTCTTTTATTTTCATTTTTACTGCAACTGGAATGCCACGTCCACACTTTGTTCGTCCTCGCAATGACGGTGAATATATAAATTTAATTGGAAAATACCAAACTGAGCGGGACGAAGTCCCCAAAAAAAAGCCCTCGAAAGAGGGCATATTGGAATTTGTTGTTTTGTTTAAAATTTATCTTTTGCGGTTTATCCCCCCGCAATATTTACACTACTTTTAAGAAATTTTCTCGTGCCGGTTGCTTTTGATTAATTTCGAAAAGCCTTTGCATAACTGTTTTTGCGTTTACTGCATCGGGCATGAGTTTTAAGAATTTTTTGTAATATCTTTTAGCCATTGTCATATCACCGAATTTGTCGAAACAAATGCCTATTCCAAGGTAGGCTCTGTGATAATTTTTGTCGACTTTCAAGATAGTGCGGAAAACGTTGATTGCGTCCTCGAAACGGTCAAGTTTCATAAGCAATGTAGCCTTTTGGACATAAGCTTTTCTGCAATCGGGGTTTGTTTCCGTAATTTTGCCGTAAATCATAATAGCCATTTCTTCTTCGCCCATAATTTCGTGGCAAACGGCTAATTGGATTTGTGTGTCTGTATTTTCGGGGTCAAGTTGAATTGATTTGATAATATTTTTTGCCGCTTTGCAAAAATTACCTTTTGCCATATAGCAAACGCCCAATTCGCTGTATAATTCAGAGTCGAAGGGTGTTATTTCTTTCGCTTTATCAAACGATTCAATTGCTTTGTCATATTTTTTGAGAGTGTAATAAGCCTTGCCCAAGCCTTTGTATGCTTGAGGATTAAGCCTTTTCATCAAAACAGAGTTGAGATAATATTTTACAGCCTCAGTTGCATTATTTTCCGTGAAAAACGCTTCGGCGGCTGCCATACAATCTTCTGCACTGATTATTTGTTGATTACTACTTTTCAAAATCTACTCGCTTTCCGAATTGACATTATCATTGTAAATATTGTTTTAAAAATGGGTATCAACCTCAATGAGTAAAAAATCTAAACCTATAGGTCTATATTTTTTCTTTTAAAATGTTGACAATGAAGTTTGCTGACGATAAAATTCATGTACGAGGGGTGATTTATGCCCATCGATGTTAGATAGGTACGTCGTTTTAAATCCTTGGAAAAGGTACGACTGCTTCAATTTGAAAGGATACAGAATATGTACGCAATCGTAGAAACCGGTGGAAAACAGTATCAAATGGAAGAAGGACGTTACGTTGATATCGAACTTCTCGAAGATGCTCCGGAATCAAAAGTTGTTTTCAAACAAGTTGTAATGCTTGTAAACGGTAAAAAGTCAAAGGTCGGTCAACCGTACGTTGAAAACGCAAGTGTTGAAGGTGTTGTTGTAAAACACGATAAGACTAAGAAAGTCTTGGTTTATAAACAAAGAGCGAAAAAAGGCTATCGCAAATTGCAAGGACACAGACAAGGCTTCACAAGAGTTATGATTAACAAAATCAGAACAAAAGCATCTGCTTCATCTGAAGAATAATTTGTAACTCAGAACTATAAGGAGAATTAAAAATGGCACATAAAAAAGGTGTTGGTTCGTCCAAGAACGGCCGTGACAGTGAAAGTAAGCGTTTAGGCGTAAAAAAATACGGTGGAGAACTTGTTAAAGCAGGTAACATCATCGTTCGCCAAAAAGGTACTAAAATTCATCCGGGTAACAACGTTGGTATGGGTTCAGACAATACATTGTTTGCAACAATCGACGGCGTGGTGAAATTTGAACCCCACAGACGTGACAGAAAACAGGTAAGCGTATACGCTCAAGCGTAGTTTACATAATTTCGTATTTGAAAAGAGCAGGATAACTTCAAGTTGCCCTGCTTTTTGTTTGTGATTTTTGATGACGATAACGAATTTTGCCGGATTGTCACGGGCAAAGCCCAGCAATTACAATAAATCATTAAAGTTATTCTTCTGCGAACATTCCCCATAAAAAAACCCTTCCGAAAAGACGAAAGGGAGTGAGCAACCGAGTAAAAGAAGAACAGAGTGTATGGTAAACCTATCTTAGCCATAAAACGTTGAAATATCATTGGACAAAACGACCATTTTCTTTTCTGTGGGCGAAAAAAAGCTTATCTTCTTTGTGGCTATTTTTTTGTTTAATCCTTTTGGGTGATTAAAATTTTTTGTTATACAAAAACGCCGAAAAGGCTTGCGACAACTGACTTTACAAAACCATTTTTCTTTTGTATATGTTTGTTCTATAATATTTATAGTTATTACAGTAAAGGTCAAAAAGATGAGTGTTAATTTAGAAAAAAACGAAAATAACGAAGTATTAATGGACATTAAAGTTGAAGCAAACGAAGTAAAATCAGCATACGACAGAGCATGCAAAAGAGTTTCTCAATATGTTAATATCCCTGGTTTCAGAAAGGGTAAAGCACCTCAAAAAATCGTTGAAAAACACGTTGGTGTTGAATATATCCAAAGAGATGTATTAGATGCGATTTTGCCGAAACTTTTCTCAGAAACAATCAAATCAAATAATTTAGATACAATTACAGATCCTTCACTTGATTTCTTCAAGTTCGAAGATGACGGTTCTTTGACAGCGAAAGCAAAAGTTGAACTCCGTCCTGAATTCACATTGCCCGAATACAAAGGTATGGAAGTAAAAATCGACATGTTCAAGCAACCTGAAGATGCTATGGATAAAGAAATTGAAAGCATCAGAGAAAGATATTCAAAACTTGAAAAAGTCGAAGGCAGAGAATCAAACGACAAAGACTTCGTAAACATTGACTTTGAAGGATTTGTTGATGGAGAAGCAATCAAGGGTGGGGCAGCAAAAGGTTACATGCTTGATTTGGCACACAGCAACTTTATCCCCGGATTTGCGGAACAATTAGTTGGTAAGGAAATCGGCTCAGAATTCACAATCCAAGTAAAATTCCCCGAAGAATACCACGATGAAAAAATTCAAGGTAAAGATGCAGAATTCAAAATCAAATTGAACGAAATCAAAGAAAGAATTTTGCCTGAATTGAACGACGAACTTGCTAAGAAAGTTGGTTCAGGTCAATTCGAAACAGTTGACGATCTTAAAGAAGATATCAAAACATATTTGAATGCTTCCGAAAAGGCTGAAAACGATAAGAGAGCAACTGAAGTTATTTACGAAAGACTTCTTGAACAAACAGAAATGAAAATTCAAGATGCAATGATTAACCGTGAAGTTGGTGCAATGATGAATGAAATGCGTCAGAAGGCAGAACTTCAAGGTCAAAATTTCGACGAACTTATGAAAAAAGAAGGCGGCGAAACACTTGATGCAGAAATGAGAGCAGAAGCAGAAAAGAGAATCAAAACAGCGTTGATAATCGGCGATATTGCTAAGAAAGAAGGCATCAAGGTTGAAGGAGCAGACATCGAAGGAAAAATGATGGAAATCTCAAGACTTTACGGCACTTCACCGGAAGAAATCGTAAAAGAAATCCAACAAAATCCGAATTTGTTCTACTCATTAAATCAACAAATTATGGGACAAAAGGTAACAAAATTCCTTTTGGACAATGCAAACATCAGTTCTAAATAAGAAAACAGGAGAAAAAAATGAGTTTTGTACCGGTCGTAATTGAACAATCGAGCAGAGGAGAAAGATCATTTGACATTTTCTCAAGATTATTGAGAGAAAGAATCATTTTTCTCGGAACTCAAATCGATGATATGGTAGCAAACCTTATCGTTGCACAATTATTGTTATTGGACAGCGAAAACCCTGAAAAAGATATCATGTTGTATATCAACTCACCAGGGGGCAGTGTTACTGCAGGTTTAGCAATTTTTGACACAATGCAACACATCAGAGCAGACGTTTCGACGATTTGCTTAGGACAAGCAGCATCAATGGGTGCATTCCTCTTGGCAGCGGGAACTCCGGGCAAGAGAATGGCACTTCCTCACTCAAGAGTGTTGATTCACCAACCTTTGGGTGGTGCACAAGGTCAAGCAACGGATATCGAAATCCAAGCCGCTGAAATTTGCAGAATCAAGAAAACATTGAATGAAATTCTTGCAAAAAATACAGGACAATCATTATCAAAAATCGAAAAAGATACAGACAGAGATTACATCATGACTCCTGCTGAAGCACTCGAATACGGTATGATTGATAAAGTTGTAACAATGAGTGAAAAGAAATAGTAAAAGGTTAATGGCGGTTGTTTATTCAACCGCCGAAACCGTTTATTAAAGAGGAGATTTAATCAACAATGGCTAATCATGATGACACTCGTTTAAAGTGTTCGTTCTGTGGAAAAACTCAAGACCAAGTCAAAAAATTGATTGCAGGTCCGGAGGTTTATATTTGTGATGAATGTGTCGAACTTTGTAACGAAATTTTAGATGAAGAATTTTTGGATACAAAGGATAAGGAAAGCAAAGAAAACGTTGAAGGCGAAACAAAAGACGAATTGAAGGATATTCCGAAACCTCACGAAATCAAGGCTTACCTTGACCAATACATTATTGGACAAGATGATGCGAAAAAAGTTCTTTCAGTTGCTGTTTATAACCACTACAAGAGACTTGCACACAATGCGGCATCAGACAGCAAAAATGATGTTGAAATTTATAAGAGCAACATCTTGCTTGTCGGCCCGACAGGTAGCGGTAAAACTTTACTCGCACAAACTTTGGCGAAAATGCTTGACGTTCCGTTCGCAGTTGCAGATGCAACTACTTTGACGGAAGCAGGTTATGTCGGCGATGACGTAGAAAATATTTTGCTCAGACTTTACCAAAGTGCTAATTACGATGCACAAAAGGCAGAAAAGGGTATTATTTATGTCGATGAAATCGATAAAATTGCAAGAAAATCCGAAAATCCGAGCATCACAAGAGACGTCAGCGGAGAAGGTGTTCAACAAGCACTTTTGAAGATGATTGAAGGTACGGTTGCGAACGTTCCTCCTCAAGGCGGACGTAAACACCCTCATCAAGAATTTATCCAAATTGATACGAGCAACATTTTGTTTATCGTCGGCGGTGCGTTTGTCGGACTTGAAAAAATCGTTGACAGACGTGCAGGCGAAGGTTCTTCAGTTGGTTTTGGTGCACCTGCTCCGAAAACACAAGCTGAAAAAGAAGTTGAAGAAGGCAAATTGCTCAAAAAACTTCAACCGGAAGACTTGCTCAAGTTTGGCTTGATTCCTGAATTTATCGGACGTGTCCCGATTTATGCGGTACTTGACCCACTCGATGAAGCAGCACTCAAGAATATTCTTGTTGAACCGAAAAATGCTCTCGTTAAGCAATATCAATGCTTGCTTAAAATGGACGGCGTAGATTTGAAATTCTCACCCGAAGCGATTGACTTGATTGCATCAGAAGCATTGAAGCGTAAAACAGGTGCAAGAGCTTTGCGTTCGATTGTCGAAAACCTTATGCTTGACGTAATGTATGAAATTCCGTCGGATTCGTCGATTAAGGAATTTACAGTTACGGCAGATATGGTTAAAGCACCCGAAAAATTGTTGTCGATAGTTCATAAAGACGACGAAAAATCGGAAAATAAAGTCGAACTCAAAAAACTCGAAAAAGTTGAAGATATCGCTTAATTGAGATAATTGATGATTTGTGAATAATTTAAAGAGACTGTTTTC
>OMSS01000087.1 GCA_900313795.1 uncultured bacterium
ATAATCTATAACTTTAATATCACTAGTATCATTAAGGTTGCAAATCCATTTATATGTTTCTGGATTAGCAATATTACCAGTCATTATAGTCAATCCATACTTGTTATAAATTGCATGTATTTTTGCAGAAAGGCATTTATCATACAAAGACTTCATATGACCATTAGCAATATCAACACATATATGATAATGATTACAACATTCATCAATTCTATCTTTATAATTATTAATGAACAAGTCTTCAAATTCCCTTAATGATAATGCAACCCATATTTCTTTATTCATCAACAGAATACGAGTTTTTATGTCAATATTTCTTGGTATAATTGGTGTTATTTTGTTTTGTAGAAAAATATTATAATTGCTATCATCTACAACACTTGCCATAGGTGCCGTAAAAATTGGCAATTCTGTATTTTTAATATATGGATTACACTCACTTCTAGAAGTAATATTTGAAATTTCTGTAGGAACAATAGTCACATCATTATAAGCATATCCCTTTGTATTAAGTATCATAATTATAAAACATTAAATTTGTTGACCATCTTTTAAATTATCACATATCATATTTGCAAGAAAATTCTTTACTCTCATAAACGAATTATCTTTTGTTAACTTATTCCATTTTTCGTAAAAATCTTTTACATCACCAGTTCTATAATCATCTTCTATTTTTACAATTTCATTCTTATAAACAATTTCATTACCTTGCAATTCTGAAGCATAGAGCATAATCAAATCTGCTTTGTTGCTGAATTTGAAATATGTAAATAATTGTCCACCGTCTTTATTTAATTTTGCAACAGCCTTATCAAACTCTTTGCAATAAGTTTTACATTCAATAAGCAAATATTCAGAACCATCATCACGAGTTACGCAAATATCAAGTCTACCAGAAGTTCCATGACCAGCTGCCCAAGTTTTTTCCAAGGTAATGTTTTGAGGTTTATAACCTTTTTCTAAAAGTCTATCAACACATTCTAAAACAACCCAGTTTTCATCTTGAGAAAGGTTTTGTGTTGTTTTACAATCAGCACCTATAAGGTTTCCATAGCAAATTTGCTTTTTGTCGAAATCTATTTCAATAGAATAATTGTGTTGAGAATATTGTTTTTCGTATATTCCAACAACACCATTTTTAGGTTGAAATCCTATTTTCTTAACTAACCCCTTATAATCCACCGACATACCTCTTGCAAGACGCATTATAACACAAAAAAAGTTTTATTGCACTTTGTAACAAAACTTTTTAATTTCGTTGTCCGACTTTTGAATTTTGAGTGTCCAAAATTCTCATTTTGAGAGTTAAATTCTCGTTTCGCAGTCGGAAATTCTCAACCTGCAAGACAATTATATAAACCCCATACATCAAACGTATAAAAACAACAACAAAAAACTCGCCTTTCAGCGAGTTAATTGGCTGGGGCGGAAGGATTCGAACCTCCGAGATGGCTGGACCAAAACCAGCTGCCTTACCACTTGGCGACGCCCCAATATTCATTTGTAATTCTATATTAGTTTGCACAAAATAAATTGTCAACTGTTTTTTAATAATATGTTATTGCCGTTCCATAAGCAACTGCACATATCCTATCCGCTTCTAACGGGTTGCTCGAACGCAATACCGACGTTTGCACCCTTGCATTTACTATCAAATGTGCATCATTTGCAGTTTTTTGCATCTTAATAACTGCAAGTTTTGACGCCTTACGAAATTCTTTCGCATAATATTTTTTGCTCTTGAAAAAATGTGCCCATCTGTTTTGCAACGCAATAGAAAAAGGTTGTGCAACTATAACCGATGCCGTTACCGGTTCGCTATGTTTAATAGATTTATTCTTTTGTATAACGTGGGGTTCTGTTGATAATAGAGGTTGACCCATAATTGGGTTAAGTGCCTCAAATTTTCTTTCAAATTCCAATTTTTCGCTTCTTTTCAGGCTCCAGAAACCTAAAATTAGCAAGAAGATGAATATTCCCCCGAAAATCAAGAAATCCATAATCGCCTTCCTATACTAATTCTAATTCAATCTTCCATGCTTGTTAAGTATTTTTTTCCTGTTTCGTTACATTTCCTCAAAACCCACTTATAGTTGAAAAATCACCCTTTACAAACTCTTTACCGTTCTTAAAATTTTACATGACCTGCTCCTCAAAATCTGATATAATACTATCCAAGAGAGTAATTTTTGCAGAAAAACATCAGACTTTTTTGCAAAATATCTACATTCTCAGTGAAAACTGTACCACAACACAGTTTTCGGGCATGCTTTATTGCTGTTTATTTGTGTTCAATTTACAAAAAGGCTTTTTAATGAAACTTATCGTAAACGCAGACGACTTTGGAATGAACAGAACTATAAATCAGGCAGTATTGGACTCTTTCAACAACGGAATTTTGTCCAGCGTTTCGATTATGCCCAACATGCCCGCATTTGAAGATGCTATCAGAAAACTCAAATCCATTGAAAACATTGGATTTGGCGTTCATCTCAATTTGACAGAATACAAATCAAAACTTCGAACAAAAGAAAAAAATAGCAAACTTTACGATTCAAACGGCGTTTTTAACAACAATTTTTTCCAAATTCTTGCAAAATCAAACGACGAAGATTTTATGTTTGAGGTCGAACACGAATTTCGCTCGCAAATCGAAGCGGCATTGAAATACCATCCACTCGACCATTTGAACTCTCACAAAAATATCCACTCCATTCCTAAAATTTTCAACCTAGTTTGCAAATTGGCTAAAGAATACGAAATTTTTACCGTTCGTTTGCAACGGGAATTTTTCTATATTCCTCAAAAGTTGAAAGACAAATCGAACTGGAAAAATTGGTTCAATGCAAGGCTATATCTCAATATGGCGAACGTAAAACTTTTGAACTATTTTGCAGAAATTAACAAGCAAACTTTGGATAAATTTTCACTCAATTCAACCGATTGTTCAATCGGCAGCCGTTATTCAGGCATGATGGACACTGACACGATTATTTCAGGGCTTGAAAATATAAAAAATTCCCCCGCAACAATCGAATTAATCTGTCACCAGAATTCTAATGAAAAAAATCTTTCCAACTTCATTGAATTAAAATCCCTCTGTTCCGAAGAATTAAAAAAATATCTCGAAAGCGTTGAAATAACTTCATTTAAAACATATCAAAAAGAAACCGTCAAGGTATAGGAAAAAATCATGGCAGAAAACGACAAACCACGTTATTCAAGGATTTCCGATTTAATAGAATTGGTAATATACATGCAATCAAAGCCATTAGGAGTGACTATTAACGACATAATGGAAAGATATACAGTTTCAAGGCGAACAGCCGAAAGAATGCGTGATAGTTTACTCAACGCACTTCCGCAAGTTGAAGAAATTGACTCTGATGACAACTTGAAACATTGGGGATTTCGAAATTACACCGTGTCACATATTGTTTCTTTCAACCCGAAAGAAATCGGCAACATCGAGCAGTTGCAACGTCGAACGACCAACAAGGAAATGAAAAAAGAACTTCAAGAAACCGTCGACAAACTCAAAGCCCTCAATCGAAAACAAATCAACTCCATAGAGACTAACATTGAATTATATTTGCAAACCGAAGGCTACGCCGTACGTCAAACTACTCAGTACGACATTGACATCAAAATTTTGGACACAATAAGACACGCATTGCAAACAAATACAAAGGTTAACGGATTTTATCACGACAAAAAACGCACCCTTGAACCTTTAGGCTTAATTTACGGGGCAAAAATTTACCTCGTTGCCAGAGAAAAAGCCAAAGGTGATGGAATTTACAACTATTTGTTGCATAAATTTTCGAACATAGAAAACACCGACAAAACCTTTGATAGAAAAGATTTCAGCCTACAAGAATACACAAACCGCTCTTTCGGTGTTTATCAGGGAGAAATTTTGCACGTTGAATTGAAATTCGACAAAGATGTTGCAGAAGATGCACTCAAATACAATTTTCACCCGACACAACGTGTCAAAGCAAACCAAGACGGCACTGTAACCGTCAAGTTTGATGCCGGCGGAAATAAAGAAATCATCTGGCACGTTTTCAGATGGGGAAAAAATTGCAAAATAATTAAACCTCAATCGCTTGTTGAAGAGTACAAAAATTATTTGCAAACTGTTATTGAAAATTATTCGTAAAGTTTAATTAGTTTCGGCAAAGTTAAGCCATTATTGCTTTTCTGACATTTCGAGCATTTCTAAAAAGTCAGTAAAGTTGCAGTCGAAAATTTTGATGATTTCAATTAATTGTTCAACGCTCAATGTTCTGTTTCCTCTTTCAATCATTCCGTAAAATGATGTCGAAATGTTTGCCGCTTTAGCCGCATCTGCTTGCGAAAATCCACATTCAACTCTCATTTGCTTAATTAAATTTAATATATTATTAACTGTAATTTCTCTCATTCGTCTATCCTTAATTTACTGGTTGTAATCGATAACACTAATAGTGTTACCACATTTTTTGTGATTTTTCAAGTGTTTATTTAAGTTTACAGTTCAAATTTCTTTAAAAAATAAATTGTTCGTGATACACTTAAAATATGGATATCGGTTTAATATTTAATCCTGTAATAATTTCGGTACTTTTACTTTGTGTTTTATGCGTTCGCAAGGTAAACGTATTGTTATCGTTGATTATTGCGGCGATTGTAGCGGGAGTTTTGGCATATGTTCCGATAGCACAAATCATTTCGGAGCATTGGTCTTTTGGCGAAATTATGCATCAAATTTGCAACATTCCCTACGCCGATATTATGAACACATTCGTCTCAGGCATGGGTGGAAACTCAGAGACGGCACTTAGTTACATACTTCTTGGAACTTTTGCCGTAGCAATGATGCACACGGGCTTGACGAAGGTGCTTGCCAACAAAATTTCAGCCATAGTTAAGGATAGAAAATATGTCCTCATCGGCATTTTGACGTTATTGGCAGTATTTTCACAAAACCTTATTCCTGTTCACATTGCGTTTATCCCGATTTTAGTCCCACCGTTATTGGGTTTGATGAACAAATTAAAAATCGACAGACGTGCAATCGCTTGTGCACTCTCATTCGGTTTGGAAACTCCGTACATCGTTGTCCCTGCCGGTTTTGGACTTATTTTCCAAGGTTTAATCAGAGACAACCTTATCCAAAACGGAATGGAAGTCGGCAAAAATGACGTTGTAAATTCCGTATGGATTTTAGGAATCGGTATGTTTTTGGGCTTGTTAGTCGCCTTGTTTATAACATACAGAAAGCCTCGTGAATACAAGGTTACACCCCTTACCGAATTATCAGAGAAAGATGAAGAAACAAAATTCACAAAAAAGCACGCTATCACGTTGTTTGCAGCATTTGTCACCTTTGTAACACAGTTGGCAACAAAATCCTTGCCATTAGGTGCAATCGCTGGTTTAACAATAATTTTTGGAACTGGCGTTATCAAGCACGATAAAACAGACAAAATGATTGACGAAGGCGTTGGTTTAATGGGCTATATCGCTTTTGTAATGCTGATTGCGGCAGGTTATGCAATGGTTTTGAAATCGACAGGAAGTATTGACTCTTTGATACAGGGAATTATGCCGTTTATGCAAGGAAGCAAGTTCATTGCGGCAGTTATGATGCTTGTTATCGGAATCGCTGTGATTTTGCTGCAAAAGATGTGGGAAAAGTAAGGAGTGGAGATTTATCATAAGGAAAATAAAAGTTGTCATATCATTTATTTTATTA
>OMSS01000149.1 GCA_900313795.1 uncultured bacterium
TGTCAATCGGCATGAAAAAGTATACAACCTTCATATCAACATCTTCATCTTTGTCTAATTCCGCAAGAATGTTGTCTAAAATTTCTGCTTGTTCCAAACTTCTCGGGAATCCGTCCAAAATAAATCCCTTCTTGCAATCATCTTGAGAAAGTCTTTCTTTGATAATTCTTCCAACAATTTCAACAGGAACGAGTTGTCCTTTGTCCATATATTCTTTTGCAATCATGCCTGCTTCTGTTTTTGCGGCAACTGCTTCTCTGAGCATTGAACCTGTATCAACGTGTTTCAAGCCAGTTTCTGCAACCAATTTCTTTGTTTGTGTACCTTTTCCGCTTGCCGGAGGTCCTACCATAATAAGTTCTTTTTTCATTATTGTAACCCTTTCTTGTTTATAGCGAAATTATATCACAAAACAAAAGAGATAAACATTTTCATGCTTATCTCTTTCGAATTATTTTTTCAATTCCTCTAAGGTCTTTCTTTTAGGAAACTTTCGTAACTTTTTGAAAGGAGTTGTGTTTTAACTTGATTGATAAAGTCTAACGCAACACCAACCATGATGATTAACGAAGTTGCCCCTAAACCTTGCAATGAAGTGATACCCGTAGCAGTTGATGAAAATGAAGGAATCAACGCTACAACACCTAATGACAACGCACCAAGCAAAGTAACTCTGCTCAAAATTCTATCGAGTGCCTCTGCCGTCGGTCTGCCAGGCTTGATACCAGGAATTGACGAGCCGTACTTCTTCAAGTTATTCGCAATTTCTTTAGGTTGCATATTCGGTATGATTGATGCGTAGAAAAACGTCAATACAACGATTAACAAGAAATAAATTGCATTATAACTGAATGTCGACGGGTTAAATACTGCTTGGAACTGCAACAATACGTCCTTAATAGGCCCTTCGGGGAAATTCATAACAAGACTCAAAACCGTCGTCGGGAACATCAAAATTGCAATCGCAAAGATGATTGGCATTACACCACCTGGGTTAATCTTGAACGGAATATATGTATTCATTCCGCCATAAACCTTGTTTCCTACTTGACGTTTCGGGTTGACAATAATGACCTTTCTTGCCGCTTCGTGCATAATTACAATCAAAACCATCGTAGCAAAAAAGATTAACAACAATGCCACTAAACACCATTGCATTCTTACATCGTTTATTACGATGTTCGCTGTACTTTTGACATAAACAGGAATACGGGACAAAATACCCCAGAAAATTATCATCGAAGCACCGTTTCCGATTCCTTTTTCTGTCATTAATTCAGCAAGCCACATTGTAAATACAGCACCTGCCGTCAAAATACCTACCGAACCTACAACAAATAAGAAATGATTTACATCAGGCATAATCGCTGCCGTCGCACTCTTCAACAAGTACAAGACAAATACAAGTGCTTGGAATATCGCAATTACAACAGTAAATACTCTTGTGTATTGTGCAATCTTCCTTCTTCCTGCTTCGCCTTCTTCTTTTTGAAGTTTTTCAAGTTGCGGAATTACAACCGCCAACAACTGCATTACAATCGATGACGTAATGTAAGGGCCAATACCAAGTGCGATAATGGAGACATTTCCCAAAGCACCGCCTGAAAACATATCCAAAAATCCTACGATATTGTTGTCCATTGCAATATTCTTAAATATTGTACCATCTATACCGAAGAGCGGTAACTGTGTGCAAAAACGAAATACCATCATCATAAAAAATGTGAAAAGTAATTTCTGCTTTAAGCCCGATACTTGAAACATTGCCTTCAAGTCGTTAACGCTCGGCGGTTGTATTCTCGGTTGTTGCATTATACTAATTCAGCCTTTCCGCCTGCTTTTTCGATTTTTTCTTTTGCTGATGCAGTAAAGTATCTTGCTTTAACTACAACTGCTTTAGAAATTTCACCGTTACCCAAAACTCTGAGTTCGTCTGCATTTGCTGCAGCCTTCTTGCTTGCTTTGAGAATTATCAAATCAACTTCTTCCAATCCTAATTTTTCAAGGTCGCTTACGTTGATTTCTGCATAATTGAGTGCATTGAAGTTCTTGAATCCCTTCAATTTCGGCATTTGTCTGTAACCAGGCATTTGACCACCTTCAAAACCTCTTTTTGATGAACGTCCTGAACGTTGTCCTTCACCGTTGTTACCACGGCAAGATGTTTTTCCGTGTCCTGATGCTCTGCCTCTGCCGACTCTTTTTGATTTGGAAGTTGCACCTTCTTGCGGTGCCAATGTTTCCGATGTTATTTGTTCTGCCATTTTATGTACCTTTCGTGTTTCAATTAGTCAACAATTTCTACCATGTGAGAAATTTTGTTTACCATACCCATTACTGTTGCAGAAGGAGCATGTTCAACAACATCGTTTGTTTTGTTCAAGCCCAATGCTTTTACAACTTTGATTTGAGTCTTTGTTGCACCGATAAGGCTTCTTACAAGTTTAATTTTTACTTTTTCTGATTTATTAGCCATTGTTTAATCCCTTCTACTAATTGAGCATGTCTTTGAGTGAGATGCCTCTTTTATCAGCAACTTCTTTGAAGTTTCTCAATGATTTGAGTGCATTGATTGTTGCGTTTGCTGCGTTAAGAGGTGATTTTGAACCTAATGATTTGCTCAAAATGTTTTCGATACCTGCAAGTTCGAGTACAGCACGAACTGCACCACCTGCGATAACACCTGTACCTTGTGATGCCGGTCTGAGCATTACGCTACCTGCACCTGAACGGCCTGTTACAGGGTGAGGAATTGTTGTATTGAACAAACGTACGTCTACTAAGTTCTTTCTGCCGTCTGCTACTGCTTTTTGAATTGCTGTAATAACTTCAGCAGCCTTTGAACAGCCTACGCCGACTTGTCCTTTTTTGTTACCCACAATTACGATTGCTCTGAATGATAATTTCTTACCGCCCTTTACAACCTTTGTTACACGACGGATTTGAATTACTTGTTCTTTCCATTCGCTTTGTGCGGGAACTTCTTCTTTTCTTTCGATTCTTCTTCTTTTAGGTTCGGAATTGAGTTCCTTTGTTTCTTTAACTTCTTCCACTGGTTTACCTTTCATTTGTTAAGTTTTAAACAATTAAAAAAACATGAATTTTACCGAAGATTTTAGCGAATCTTCAAGTTCATGTTTAACGTGGGGTTTTATGAGTTTTCTGACTATTTTATAATACTATAAAAACTTTTCTTTGCAACATTTCTCTTTATAATCATTTACAATTATTTTTTTATTTTACTTCTTTATTCTTTTGTGAAATAATTAGATTTATATAAGTGTTATAAAAAAGGATTGTGTAATGATAAAAGGATTTTTGAATTATTTTAAAGCACCTCCGATTTTGCCTGTAACAGAACCGAAAGAGGTTATTGATAAACAGTATAAAAAATATAGAATCGNAATATAATATTTTATTTCGGATAAACAGTATAAAAAATATAGAATCGATGTATTTTCGGCATGTTTTATCGGTTATACCGTATTTCACTTGACGAAAAAGAACATCGGACCTGCACTTCCCGCCATCCAAAACGATTTGGGTTACAGTAACCTTCAATTGGGTTTATTGGGCAGTTCGCTTTATTTTACTTACGCTTTTGGTAAATTTTTAAACGGTATCATTGCAGACAAGGCTGATGCGAAGAAATTTATGACATTTGCACTTTTGATGTCAGCTTTGGCAAACATTTTGTTTGGTTTAGGACCTTATTTTATTAAGCCGGAGTGGCAAGCAGCAGGACAGCCTGTATTGCTTTTGTTTATGGCTCTTTGCTGGGGTATTAACGGATGGTTCCAATCAATGGGCTTCCCGGGAATCGCAAAGGCATTGGCTTTTTGGTTTTCTAACACCGAAAGAGGTACAAAATGGGCTTTGTGGTCAACTTCGCACCAATTCGGTACAATGTTAGGTGCATTGCTTGCTGGTTTTGTAATCGTGAAATTCGGTTGGAGAGCAGCCTTCATTATTCCTGGTGTTATTAACCTTTTGATGTGTATTTTTACCTATGCAAAAATGCAAGATAAACCACAAACAAAGGGACTTCCTGAAGTTGAAGAATACAGAGAAGGTACTGTTCCTACACCTGAAGAAGAAGATGAAGAAGCAAAACTTTCTTATTTTGATATTTTGAAAAAATATATTTTCTTCAACAAAACGATGTGGATTTTGGCTTTGGCTTATGTATTTGTTTACATTTGCAGATACGGTACTGAGGACTGGATTATCAAATTCCTCGTTGAACGTGGAGATGATATGGGTGAAGCAACTTCAAAATTCGGTTCGTTAGCATTCTTCGGAATTTTGGGTGCAATTTCAGCAGGTTTCTTCTCAGATAAATTGTTCAAAGGTCACAGAACACCTGTAAACCTCATCTTCTTGGCCGGTATTGCAGTAAGCGTATTTGTTATTATGCACAACCATTTTAGTGGCATTCTCGGAGATATAATCGACGTTGCTTGCTTGGCGGGCATGGGATTTTTCGTAGCAGGACCTCAAATGTTGGTTGGCGGTATTTGTGCAGTTGAATCTGGTTCAAAAAAGGTTGCATCAGCAGCGACAGGTTTCTGCGGATTGTCAGGTTATATTGGAGCAATTGTTTCCGGTGGAGGAACAGGCTTCTTTATTGACCAATTCGGTTGGAATGGTGCATTCATTTTCTGGATTGCATCAGCAATCGCTTGTATGTTGATTCTTCTGCCGTTACTCAAAAAAGGTGTTTAATTTAAGTATCTTAATAAAGACAAAAAAGCCCTCGACAGTCGGGGGCTTTTTTGTGATAATTTTTTTTGTCGTTTATGTTAGGTGGTTGAAATGTTTGAAAAAAATGAGGATTATTTTGAAGATTCATTTTACAGTGAAACAAATGTTCCTTTTGAGGGTGTAAATTTTTCATTATATAAATCAAGTTTAATAAACATTTTTATTTGTTGTGTTATTCTTTTTACGTTTTCAAAACTTTTAAAGTGTGGCATTCCCGATAAGTTTTTTTACTTTTTTTATTCACTGTTTGCATTTTTTATCGGTCCTCTGATAATTGGATTTGTTGTGGACAAAGTTGACACAAAAAAAATTACGATGATTTCATTTTTTGTAGACGGAATAGCGTTATTACTACTTTCATTATCATTTTTAAAAAGCAATTTTATTTTTTATACCTCAAGTATTTGGTTGGGTATTTCGACATCTATAAAAGCGTGTGCATTTGTGAAAACGTTTGCATATTGGACATCTAAGAAGGAAAGAGCCTTTGCTATTTTTTTCGTTATTGTAGTGGCACATTTTCTCTCTCGTATAATTTCTGAAATGAAAATTGGAGTTGGCAATTTATCACTATTTTTTACTATATTA
>OMSS01000073.1 GCA_900313795.1 uncultured bacterium
CCTGCGGTTTACATCGAAAAATACCTTGTAAATCCGAGACATATTGAAGTACAAATCCTTGCGGATAAACTTGGAAACGTAGTTTACCTCGGAGAAAGAGACTGCTCAATCCAAAGAAGACACCAAAAGTTGATAGAAGAAGCACCTTCTCCAGCAGTAAATGAAAAAGTCCGTGAAAAATTGGGCAAAACAGCAGTCAAAGTAGCCAAAGCCGTCAAGTACGAAGGCGTTGGTACGGTAGAATTTTTGCTTGATAAAAACAACGATTTCTATTTTATGGAAATGAATACAAGATTGCAGGTTGAACACGGTATCACGGAAATGATTACGAACATTGATATCGTTCGTGAACAAATCAGAATTGCAGCAGGCTTGCCGCTTTCGATTACCCAACGTGACATCTCGATAAAAGGTCACGCAATCGAATGTAGAATTAACGCTGAAGATCCGGATAGAAACTTCTTGCCCGCAGCAGGAACGATTACAGGCTACATTGCCCCTGGAGGATTTGGCGTAAGAGTTGATTCTCACGTTTATTCAGGATACAAAATCCCACCTTATTACGATTCGATGATAAGCAAACTTATGTGCTGGGCACCGACTCGTGAAGAGGCAAGAAGAAGAATGTATCGTGCGTTGAAAGAATACGTCATCACTGGCGTTAAGACAACATTGCCATTCTATCAAGACTTGATTGAAGATGAAGTCTTTACGGAAGGCAAATTTGATACAGGATTTTTGGAAGAATACAATAAACGTAGAGCCGCAAGAGCACAAAAAAATTCTTAAACAAAAGGAAAAAAGTGAAAAAGTTTATCAGTTTTTTGTTAATTTTTTCAATGTTACAACAGTGTTCGCTTCCCGCATACTCTGCCGTATGGAGAGGACATGCCGAAATTACGGACACTAAAAGACCGGAACAGCAAGAAATTTTCACAGGCAAAGTTGATAAACTTGAACAAAAAGAAGTCGTCAAAATGGTTGTTTCGCAAGTTTTACAAGGAGGAACAACCTTTGAAGGCGATGAATTTTTTGCCGAAGTTTCAGCAGATGTTGAAGGGGGAGGCGGAATTCTTTTGCCCGTTGGCACGCTCGCTCACGGAACTGTCAGAAACATCGTTGACCCAAAACGTGGCGGACGAGATGGCTGGATTGAGGTCAAATTCGATTCTTTAATCACTCCTGACGGACGAGAAATCCCAATTAATGCAACAATGACCACAAAAAATTCAACCCCAAAATCAATCGCAAAAACTGTCGGGATTGATTCTGCTTACACTGTTACAGGCAGTGTCGTCGGCGGATTTACGGCACTAAACCTCTTTGGAATTGAAGGTGCAATCGCAAGTCAGGGCTACACAATTTTTGGCGGATTGGCAGCAGGTGCCGCAATGGGCTTGGTTATGAGTATCGTCAGAAAAGGCAAAGGCGTTTTGATTTCTCGAGGGGACGAAATTAAAGTCACAATAGCATCGGACGTCGAACTTCCCGTAATCAAAAAAGATGCCTTCAAACAAGAAGAAATGCACTACAACGGACTTGACGTGAATATTACAGACTTGTGGCTCGTAAAAGACCCTTTCGGAGTTAGAAACACCTTCGAAATAACCCTTAACATCAAAAATGCCTCAGACCAAAATTTCACCGCATTTGACGTTGCCGTAATCAACGATATGAACAGAAAATTTTACCCCGCACTGTTTTTTAATGATGCAATGCCTTTTTCAAAAATGAAATCAGGCTCACAAGTTAGAGGCAAATTGTACTTCTCTGTCGATGACCCCAAACGCCACCACTGGCTTGTTTTTTACGATAGAGCAACAAGAAAACCTCTGGCAAAAATTTCTATCGATAACGCAAAACAAGAACTTGGCGTGAATTTCGATAAAAAAAGACCTAAAAAACAATCTAAAAAATAATTGAAATTATTAAAATGAAAAAGCCCCCAAAGTAGGGGGCTCTTTTCGTGTGTGGTGTGTTTGTGTTTGAAAGAGTCTTTTTTATTTTTTAAACCTTTTCAACATGCTCTCTTTTTTGTTTTTATTAATATAGAATTTTTTAGAAAAAATTGCAAGTCTTTAAGTTTAATCTTTACAATTTATATTAAAATTTATTTACAATAAAATTTATATACTGTAAAATAGACGAGAGAAAGGTTGAAAAAATGTTCAGATTTTTAACTTCAGGCGAATCGCACGGAATATCATTAAATGTAATTATCGACGGAGTTCCGGCAGGAATCAGCATCGATATGGAGTATGTAAACTCTTGGCTTGCAAAGAGACAAGTTGGATATGGCCGTGGAGGAAGAATGAAAATTGAGACGGATAAAGCCTTTATCAAATCGGGCGTAAGGCTCGGAAAGACAACAGGTGCACCGATTGCGATTGAGATTATCAATCGAGATTTTGAAAATTGGAAAATCCCTATGTCATCATCGCCTGTTGAAATGACTGATGAAAATGTTGAAAAGATTATAGCAAAAGAAATTACAAATGTTCGCCCTGGACACGCTGATTTTGCAGGTGCGATAAAATATAATCAAGACGATGTTCGAAACATTCTTGAACGCTCAAGTGCAAGAGAAACAGCCGCAAGGGTTGCGGTTGGGGCGATTGCAAAATCAATTTTGAAAGAATTTAGAATCGAAGGTTTCTCTCACGTTTTGCAAATCGGTTCGGTTAAAGTTGACAAAAATGTTATTCCAAATGAAAAAATAATCGAAAGTAATGACCTTAGAGTAGCGGATTTAAAGACTTACGACCTTATGAAAGCCGAAATTGACAAGGCAAAAAAAGAAGGGGATACTTTGGGCGGAAAAGTCGAGGTTATATACTCGAACTTGCCTATCGGATTGGGTTCTCACGTTCAGTGGGACAGAAAATTAGACGGACAAATTGCTCAAGCAGTTATGAGTATTCAGGCGGTTAAGGCGGTTGAAATCGGTATGGGCGTTGATGTTGCGAAAAATTCAGGCAAACATACCCACGATGAAATGTTCTTTGAAAACGGAAAAGTTGTGAGAAAAACGAATAATGCAGGCGGTCTCGAAGGAGGAATGACAAACGGAGAAAACCTTGTCGTTAAAGCATCTATGAAGGCTATCCCAACTATGAAAACACCACTTTCGTCCATCAATTTAAAAACGAAACAAAAAATAGATGCCCATTTTGAACGCTCAGACACCTGTGCGGTTTCAGCATGCGGAATTGTTGCAGATGCAATGGTTGCAACTGTTTTGGTCAACGCATTTATGGAAAAATTTGGTCAAGACAACCTCGAACAAATGAAAAGAAATTACGATGCTTACAAAGAAATGTTGAGGGAACGATTTGAATAAAAATATTGTTTTGGTCGGCTTGTCAGGAAGCGGAAAATCCACGTTGGGCAACATTTTGAGCAGTTTGTCAGGCTACGCACTTGTGGATACAGATGCAATAATCGTAAAATTGCAAAATCGCTCTATCAATAATATTTTTGAGACAAATGGCGAGGAATTTTTTCGTACCCTCGAAACTCAAGTGTCAAAAGAGATTTCAGCCTTTGACAAACAAATTATCTCAACAGGCGGCGGAATCGTTTTGAAAGAAAAAAATTTAGAATATTTAAAGCAAAACGGCGTTGTTTTTTATTTAAAAACGTCCGTAAACACACTGTTGAAAAGGCTTGAGGGTGATAACACAAGACCGCTATTAAAAACAGATGATGTTAAGAAAAAACTTGAAAATATGCTTGAAATCAGAGGAAAATTATACGAAAAAGCAGATGTAACAATCGAAACAGACAAATTAACCCCCGAAGAAACAGCCAAAGAAATTTTGAGGATTTACAATGAAAGAAGTTAATGTAGACATAAACGCCACGGCTGCAAGCGAGTACCCGATTTATATCGGAGAAAATCTCCTTGAGCAAGCGAATGAATTAATCAAAAAAAATTGCAAAGCGACAAAATATTTGATTATCACGAACGAGAAAATCGACGGACTTTGGGGTGACAAATTGCACCTTGAAAATGCCGAAAAGTTCATCATTCCTGACGGCGAGAAGTACAAAAATTTTGATACGTTAATTTCGATTTTGAACAAAGCGTCCGAGTTGAGACTTGATAGAAAATGTGCATTTGTGGCGTTTGGTGGTGGTGTAATCGGCGATATGACGGGATTTGCGGCATCAATTTACCGTCGAGGAGTTGATTTTGTTCAAATTCCGACGACCTTGCTTGCACAAGTAGATTCTTCTGTCGGCGGAAAAACTGCGGTCAACAATGGATTTGGCAAAAATTTAATTGGGACATTTTATCAACCGAGAGTTGTGATTGCAGACACGAAAACTCTCACAACACTTGACGAACGCCAATTAAAGACAGGATTTGCAGAAGTTGTAAAATACGCATTTATCGAAAAATCCAGTGGAGAAGATTTTGGCTTTTTCGAATTTTTGGCAAAAAATGTTGAAGAGATAAAGAAATTAAATTTCGAATACGTTGACAAAATGGTCGAAATCTGTTGCAAACTCAAGGCTTCCGTCGTTCACAAAGACGAAAAAGAAAACGGATTGCGTGCGATTTTAAATCTTGGACACACCTATGGTCATGCTCTCGAAAAATGCTCAAATTATTCTGTTTTCACGCACGGTGAGGCTGTTGCGGTCGGTTTGCAGGTATGTTTTGATTTGAGCCTTGCAATGAATTTGATTGAGGACGAATATTACGACAGGGCGACAGATTTGATTAAAAAATTTGAGTTCAATTTGCCCGAGCATGAATATTTTGCCCCTGAAAAATTGATTGATGCAATGAAATTTGACAAAAAAGTTGAGGCAGGAAAGATAAGATTTGTGCTTCCGACGGCGGTTGGAGAGGTGCAAATTTTCGATAATGTTGACCGAAAAATTTTGTCTGAAATTTTAAAATAAATCAATAATTTGCAGTATAAATACTTTACATGTTACAAGTATAATAGATAATACCGTGTAATTAGCAAAGGAGAATCTATGAAAATTTTAATGTCAAATGATGACGGAATGTACGCAGTCGGAATTTCGGTTTTGGCAAGAGCCTTGAGCAATGCAGGACATGAAGTTTATATTGTTGCCCCTGATCAAGAAAGAAGTGCCGCAGGTCACTCATTGACATTGCATACCCCTTTGCGTGTAACAGAAATCGAACCTCGTTACGGTGCAAAACGTTGCTGGAAAACAAACGGAACTCCCGGAGACTGTGTAAAAATTGCAATCAACGCTATTTTAGACGAAAAAGAACTTCCCGATATGGTAATTTCAGGCATCAACCACGGTCCGAACTTAGGTTCAGATATTATGTACTCAGGAACGGTTAGTTGTGCAATGGAAGGTGCAGTTATGGGTTATCCGAGCCTTGCGGTTTCATATTGCGGAAACGATTTTGTCCCGCATAATTTTGAATACACTGCAAATTTAGTCGTAAAATTCTTGCCGAAATTGTCGGAAATCAACTTCCCCAAACGAACCATTATGAACATCAATGTCCCTGGTTGCAAGGAAGAGGACATCAACGGCGTTGTTATCACGACTTTGGGTGCAAAAACTTACTCAAATGAATACGAAAAACGTATTGACCCTCGAGGAAAAGAATACTACTGGATGGCAGGAGAATTGGTAACTGACGGCAAAAACGACCGTACAGACATCAACGCAATCCGCTGGAACAAGGTTTCTATCACTCCAGTCACCTTCGAAATGACACACAGAAGCATCATTCCGGCATTGGAAAAAGCATTTTGCCCCGATGGTCATTGCGATTGGATCTAATAAATTAAATTTTTAACAAACTAAAACCGCCTCTTTTAGGGCGGTTTTTTTATATGAATATTTTTATGAAATTTATTTCGGTTGAATTTTCAAAATATAATTATAAGGTGCACAAATAAGCGACAAATCGTACTTTTCGTTGTATTTATGATTAAAGAAAATCTCAACATCGGGCTTATGAATAAAGTAAGTATTAATAAGAAAAACGCTATCCTTGCTCGTGTTGAACTTATTTATAAAATCTTGAAGATTATTATCCGCAACATCATACGAACCATCTGAATAATAAATTTCCTCACTAATCCAAAGGGTATTCGGTTTATAAGGGAAAAATTCCGAAAAATTAACATTAAACGGATAAACCATTTTATGTTTATCTGCCACCCAAGAAATAACCTTGTCCAAATCACGATAGGTCATTACGGAATAAAATGACGTATTGAATTTTTGTGTCGATAGAAAATACAAAAGAAAAATATACGCAAAAACCCTATGCCACCTTGCGATAAAGGAAGATATGAAAATTATTTCAAACCCATAGATAATATAAAAATAATGAGAGTTCAAAATTCCACGCCATTTCGAAATCAAAATCGTGACAATATAAAAACAAAACATGAAATAAATCAGATAACTCAAAAATTCGTTCTGTTTTTTGTCGTAATCAGGAAACGCACATTTTCTGAAAATCACCGCCA
>OMSS01000034.1:0-9491 GCA_900313795.1 uncultured bacterium
CAACGTTATATTTTGACTTAAACAATTCCCTATTGCCCTGAAAATAAAGCCACATAGGCGGATCAGGGATTTGCGACAAAAGTTCAGGATAATCCAAATCATCAAACGTGAGCAAAGAAATACCCGACGTTTCGAGTTTTTCAAGTTCTTCGTCGGGGTTAATTTTATCTCTTAATTTCAAAAAATTATCTGCTTTTCGAGGAGTCATGCCCTCGATTTTGTAAAGAACAGACAGGTCACATTCCCACGCTGACTGGATATCGCCCGTAATATCGTACAAATTTTTTACGATACGACTACCGAAAGTTTCATTAGAAGCAAATGCTGCATAAAATTTGTGGTTAATTAACATGTCCGAATCTCTTAATCGGATAGTATCATAAAACCTAATATTTTTGCAATCTGATTAAACCAAACCTTCCTTCAAAGCCTTGACGGCGGCTTGTGTTCGGTCATCGACAACCAATTTTTGGATAATGTTGCAAACATGTGCCTTTGCGGTGTGTTCGCTTATGCTGAGTATATTTGCAATGTCGTTGTTCGATTTTCCGTCCACCACCAATTTCAAAACTTCATATTCACGTTCGGTCAAATTGGCATGCTGAGAGCGAAATGCCGCCCTACCTGTTTGTTTCACAGGAACTGTCGTTCCGCCCTTCTCTCGAATTGCAGGAACTATATGTGGGTCAAGCCACACTGCACCGTCGTTTACGGACTTTATAACCATTTTCAAAATTTCTGTATTAACATCTTTAATTACATACGCATAAACTCCAAGCGAAAGTGCCGAGGTGACTTCGTTTACATCTGTATGAGAGGTCAAAATTATTATCTTCATCGAAGGATTTTTTTCCAAAATCGACTTTGTTGCCTTAATCCCACTGATATCGGCAAATCCAATATCCATCAAAATAACATCGGGTTTGTGGATTAAAGCCTTCTCGATAGCCTCTTTTCCGCAAGAAGCCTCTGTGATAACCTTGAACGCACCGTCCTCTTCAAAAAGTGTTTTCAGCCCTACACGCATAAGTTTATGATCCTCTGCTAACATTAAACTAATCGGTTTCATCATAATTATTCCCCTCTTTCCCCCAATATAAACCACGATTTTCAATTTACAATTCCCCAAAAAATTCCCCCTCTGCCCAATCGGAAACCTTTCAAAATTTCCACAAAAAAATTCATTGTCTTTAAAAATAAAATAAATATTTCTTGTTTATTTTAAATAATGTTAAGCATTTTAGAAGTTTTTAATCCGTATTTCGTTTTACTTTTCGAAGGTATTTAAACGAGTTATTATGAAAAAATAATTGATGTTGTTTGTGTTTTTCTTCGCCAACACTTTGGCAACGCCAACCAAAAATTTTCTATAAGAAATCGAAAATATTAATTCGGACTATGTAAAAGAGACCGTAAATTTATATGCTGAAAATAATAATTTGACCCTCAAAAAAAAATGGAAATAAATACTATCTTGAGAGCAAAAAAGGTCATAATTGGCTCTTTTCTTTCACTTCGTCTGAGGAAATTGTCGAGGTCTGTTTTTACACCCCAGATAAAAATTCCAAAGCAAAAAAAGAAACGACTGTGCAAAATAAAAATATTTTTCATAATTACGCAAAAAACGACCTTTAGGTCGTCTTTTAAAAAATATTTTTAATCCGATAAATATTTAATCCGGCGACATTATGTCTAAACCTTGTTTTACAATGTCTTTATTGAGTTTGCCAACCTCTGCATCTTCGTTCAATATCGCTGCGGTTTTTTCGTCAGAAAATCCTTTTTTATAAACACGATTTTCTTTCAATGCGGAAGTTTCATCACAAAGTGACAAAAGTTCAGTGATTCTATCACCCGTTTGCTCCTTGTGGTGATGGTTTCGAATAGCATTGAGTGATGCTTCGCTAATGCCGGAATCTTTCAAAAGAACATAACTCAATTCGCTGTGAAGATCCATTACTTCACGTTCTTCGGGTGTGAAACGTCCTGGTTTGTTGAAAACTTCATCAGGAATCAATGCCTTTCCGATATCGTGAAGAAGTGCGGCTTCTTGAAGGGTATATCTATCCTCGTCAGAAATCTTGTAACCACCTTCTCGAGTAAGATTTGTGGCATAATTGTACGTCGTCATAAAGTGATTTTTCGAATCCTCTAAATGAGACATATCAACCTTCGGCGTGTAGCCGTATTTTCCTAAAATCCCGTCAATTTCCTCTTTATGAGATGCAACCGACTGATTAATGTAATCCTCATTCAAAAACTTGTTCATATACTGTTCAGGAGTGTTTCGAATTTGAAACTTTCGAACAGCATCAGACATAAAGGATTGCAATAAATTCAGAGGATTATCGTTTTGTGTTTTTTTTGCAGAAGAAGAAAATTCCACTTTATCTTCAATCGGTTGGTTTAATAAATATGCGTAACTTTTATTCTGTGATTGACTTACACTTTGAGTCTTAGTCAGGGCGGCAAAATTCACCCCATTAATTTGAGCCATTAGATTTTCCTTGGTTAGTAACATCATATTTATCGACATGCCGAAAAAAAACTTTAAAAACTTTTTAGAAAATTTACAATTTTTTAAAAAGTTTGTTAACTTTCGTCAATTCAAACGATAAACATGTTTTATTTTTGAATTAATTTTGTATAATAAAGTTGAGGGAATTAATGATATGGAAAATAAAAAAGTAAAAGCGGTAATTCTTGCAGCAGGCAAAGGCACAAGAATGAAGTCTGATTTGCCGAAAGTTTTGCATCCTATTTACGGAAAACCACTCGTAGGTTATGTTATTGATGCGGCGAAAAAGACCGGTATCATTGATGAAAGCATTGTTGTAGTAGGTCACGGTGCAGAAAAAGTCGAAGAATTTGTTGAAGGCTATGATGAAAATTCAAAATGCGTTCTTCAATCACCTCAACGTGGAACGGGCGATGCAGTAGCAAAAGCCAAAGATATTTTAGACGGATTTAAAGGTTCCGTTGTTGTTTTGTGTGGTGATACTCCGCTTGTTACAGCCGAAACGTTAAAAGATTTCATTCAAAAGCATCAGGAATCGGGTGCTGTATTGACTGTAATGTCGGCAATTTTCGATAACCCGACAAATTACGGAAGAATTGTTAGAAACTCTGACGGTACTTTGAAATGTATTACGGAAGAAAAAGATGCTACACCTGAAGAAAAACAAATTAAAGAAATTAACGCAGGAATTTATTGCCTTGATAAAGAAGTTATTTTCCCGATGTTCTCAGAACTCAAATGTAACAACGCTCAAGGCGAATATTATTTGACAGATATCGTTGCATTGACAATCGCAAAAGGCTTGAAGGCAGAAGCATACGTTCTTCAAAATAACGAAGAAATTTATGGCATTAATTCGAAAGCAAATCTTGCTGAAGCTACAAAAATTCTTAATAAAAGAACAAATGAAAAGTTACTTGCAGAAGGGGTAAGCATCGTTGATCCTGACACTGCATACATCTCGCCCGACACGACAATCGGACGTGACACGATTATTTTCCCGAACGTTTACATCTCAGGCAAGAACACAATCGGTGAACATTGCAAAATTGGCCCGTTTGCCCACATTAGAGATGGTGCAACGATTGGAGACAACGTAAGAATCGGCAATTTTGTCGAAATTAAAAAGTCCGTAATAAAATCGAACACAAACGTTTCACACTTGAGTTACATCGGAGATAGCGAATTAGGCGAACATGTCAACATCGGTGCCGGAACGATTACAGCAAATTACGACCCCGTTTTGAAAACAAAAACAAAAACAATCATCAAAGACGGAGCAAACACAGGTTCAAATTCCGTACTTGTTGCCCCTGTAACAATGCACGAAAACTCAATGTGTGCAGCAGGTTCGGTAATTACAAAAGACGTTGAGGCAAACGCCTTGGCATTAACACGCAGCCCTCTCAAGGTTTTCGCTGACTGGGTTACGAACAGATTGCAGAAAGGTAAATCAAACTAATGGAACTCAAATCGGTATTTCCGCAAGGAAACAAACAAATTAATCCGACTCACGACATTAAATTGTTTTCGGGCCGTGCTAACCCGAAATTAGCGGAAGAAATTGCAGAGTATTTAGGAACAACCGTCGGACCGATGGTTATCAAAAATTTTGCAGACGGCGAAACCTACGTTCAGGTTCAAGAAAGTATCCGTGGCGATGATGTTTTCATCATTCAACCTGTTTGCTCCCCCGTAAACCAAAACGCAATGGAACTTTTGATTATGATTGATGCATTCAAAAGAGCCAGTGCAAAGACAATTACAGCGGTTATTCCTTATTACGGCTATGCTCGTCAAGACAGAAAAACGACAGGTCGTGAAGCAATTACGGCAAAATTGATGGCAGACCTTTTGACAACAGCAGGTGCAGACAGAGTCGTCGCTTTGGACTTGCACTCAGGTCAAATTCAAGGTTTCTTCAACATCTTGGTCGACAATATTTTCGCAACACTCCCACTCGTTGACTATATGAAAAAGAAAAATTTCAATCCCGACGAACTTTGTGCAGTCAGCCCTGATGCAGGCGGCGTTAGACGTGCAAGATATTTTGCAAAAGAAATGAAATGCCCGATTGCTATTGTTGATAAACGTCGTGACAAGCATAACGAGGCGATTGCAGAATACCTCATCGGCGATGTTCAAGACAAAATATGTATCTTGTTCGACGATATTATCGATACGGCAGGAACAATTTGCGAAGCGGCTAAACTCCTTAAAAAATCAGGTGCAAAAGAAGTTTATGTCTGTGCAGTTCACCCTGTATTCTCAGGCCCCGCTCTCAAACGTCTTGAGGAAGCACCGATTGAAGAAGTCGTCGTAACAAACTCAATTCCTTTGGCAGAAGGTGCACCCAAAAAGATTACACAATTAAGCGTTGCACCGATTTTGGGCGAAGCAATTTCTCGTATTCACGACAACGAATCAATCAGTTCGATTTTCGGTTTCGAAAAAGAATACAAAGGTTAATAAAATCAATTCAAAATCAAGCCTCGAGAACAAATCGGGGCTTTTTTGTTGAAAAATTTGTCCCCCTAAAAAAATTCAAAGATTCCCTCAAGAATATTTTTTAGAAAATAATTATTAAAAATAATGAAAAATTTTAAAATATTCTTTGTTTTTGGTAAAATTGTATTGGAAAATCAATGATTTTTCGGATTTTGCGATAAAAAAACGCAAAAATTACACAAAATAATGAGGATTACAAAGTGGAAGAAATCAAATATTTTCCCCAAGAAATCGAAGAAAAAAGAAGAAAACTTTGGGAAGAAAAAAAGGTAAATAAAGTTTACAATCACTCTGATAAGCCGAAGTATTACGTTCTTTCAATGTTGCCATATCCGTCAGGAAAACTGCACATGGGACACGTTAGAAACTACACAATTTCAGACGTAATTGCCCGTTTCAAGAAGATGAACGGCTACAACGTTCTTCACCCGATGGGTTGGGATAGTTTCGGACTTCCTGCCGAAAACGCAGCCATTCAACACGGTGCTGACCCTGAAACTTGGACATTAGACAACATCAAATACATGAAAGGTCAACTTCAAAGACTCGGTATTATGGTTGATTGGGACAGAGAAATCGCAAGTTGTTTGCCCGATTATTACAAATGGACACAGTGGTTTTTCTTACAATTTTTCAAAAAAGGACTTGCATACAAAAAAGAAGCACCTGTAAATTGGTGTCCAAAATGTGCAACAGTTCTCGCTAACGAACAGGTAATCGACGGCAAATGCTGGAGGTGCGATTCTGTCGCTGAAAAGAAACATCTTTCACAATGGTTCTTAAAAATCACAGACTACGCAGACAGACTTTTGAACGATTTAGACAAACTCGACGGTTGGCCGGACAGAGTAAAATTGATGCAAAAGAACTGGATTGGCAAGTCACACGGTACGATTTTGAAATTCAAAGTCAAAGAAATCGAAGGACTTGAAATTCCTGTTTACACAACCCGTCCTGACACTGTATTCGGTATCACATACCTCGTTGTTGCTCCCGAATACAAGGACATCGACAAGTTAACAACTCCCGAAAACGCTGAAGCAGTAAAACAATACCGTGAAAATGCATCAAGAATGACGGAAATCGAACGTTTGTCGAACGAACGTGTAAAAACTGGTGTTCCTTTGGGAACTCACATCATTAACCCGTTCAACGGCGAAGAAAGCGAAATTTGGGTAGCAGATTATGCCCTCGTCGACTACGGAACAGGTGCTGTAATGGCAGTTCCAGCACACGATGAAAGAGATTATGCTTTCGCTAAAAAATACGGCAAAACAATCAAAAGAGTAATCGACAATCCCGAAAATCCGAACGCACCGCTCGATGAAAACGCTTACGTCGAACCCGGGGTGCTTGTAAATTCAGGCAAATTTACGGGAAAGAAAAACGAAGATGCAAAAAAAGCCATCACGGAATATGCTGAAGAGCAAGGTTTTGGTAAGGCTACAACGCAATTCAGACTTCGTGACTGGTTGATTTCAAGACAAAGATACTGGGGTGCTCCAATCCCTGTAATCAACTGTCCTCATTGTGGAATCGTTCCTGTACCGGAAGAAGATTTGCCGGTATTGTTACCGAAAGACGTTGATTTCTCAGTCAAAGGACGTTCGCCTTTGACAACATCTGAAACGTTCATGCACACGAAATGCCCTGTTTGCGGAGCAGATGCAGAACGTGAATCAGATACAATGGATACATTTATGTGTTCAAATTGGTACTATTACCGTTATTTGGACGCTCACAACGACAAAGAACCGTTCTCAAAAGAAGCAACGGATTATTGGTCACCTGTTGATCAATATGTCGGCGGTATTGAACACGCAATTTTGCACTTGCTTTATGCAAGATTTTTCACAAAAGCAATCCACGACATGGGAATCACAAGTGTTGATGAACCGTTCAAAAATCTTTTGACACAAGGTATGGTCTTGAAAGACGGTTCAAAAATGTCAAAATCAAAGGGCAATACCGTTGACCCTGATGATATTTATAGAAATTACGGAGCAGATACGGCAAGATTGTTTATCTTGTCAGATTCACCTCCGGGACGTGATTTTGACTGGACAGATGCAGGGGTAGAAGGCTGTTTCAAATTCGTAAACAGACTTTGGAGAATGTATATGCTCAACCGTGAAAACATCATCGTTGACTACAAAATCCCCGACATCAAAGAACTTTCAAAAGAAAACGACAACTTAGTACGTCAAACTCACATTGCAATTAAGAAAATTACGCAAGACATCAACGATGAGTTCCAATTCAACACGGTTATTTCACAATATCGTGAATTTACAAACACAATTTACGATTATATGAACAAAAAGCCCGAAATGAATGAACAAGACAAGAATGTTTTGAGTTTCGCATTGTTGTCGATGTTGAAGATGATTTCTCCAGTAGTTCCTTATATGAGTGAAGAAATCGGCGACATCATAGGTTTGAAAGATTCAATCCACAACGAAGAATGGCCAAAATATGATGACAACCTTGCAAAAATGAGTGCAATCACAGTTGTTACGCAAATCAACGGCAAGTTGAAGGACAAACTTGAAGTTGACGCTGATATCAGCAAGGAAGAACTTGAAAAACTTGCACTTTCGAGCGAGAAAATTAAATCACTACTCGAAGGCAAACAAGTGGTCAAAGTAATTGTTGTACCAAATAAATTGGTCAATATCGTAGTAAAATAACAAACAGACAGGGTTTCGTCACAGTGCGAAACTCTGTTTTTAACGGAGACAAAATGAAATTTAGATGTTGTAATCACATTTTGCACAGTATCAATTTTATGTTGAAATACATACAAACGTGCAACGAACTTCACGGAGGTGAAATTTTTTACTCTGCTGATGACGAAAAAAATCCTCCCGATTGCGAAGAAATAATGAGAAGAAGAAATCAACTCATTGAAAATTGCAAAAACGGAATTTATCCCGAAAGATGCAAAACATGCCCGCAATTCATCGAACAAGAATGGGAAGACAATCAACAAATCACGAAGTTGAGTATTTTCCACTGGTTGCACTGCAACTGCGAGTGTGAATATTGTTTTCAAGCAAAACACAGAAAAGGTTCGACGGACGAAGTACAAAAGTCTATGTATTTTGACGCATACCCCGTATTAAAGGAAATGCACGATAAAGGCTATCTTGCACCTGCTGACAAATTCCAATTCGAAATCGGCGGCGGCGAAGTTGCGATTTTGGAAGAATTTCCGAAATTGATGGACTTAATGTTGGAACATGGTTTTTATTACGCATACGTTATGTCCTCGGGAATTGCCTACTCCGAAACGATTACAAAGATGTTGCAAAACCCGAAAACAAGATTTTCCGTCACAATTTCTGCTGGTTCAAGAGAAGTTTTCAAACGAATTAAAAAGCGAGACAAATTCGAACAGGTTAAGGAAAACCTTAAAAAATACATTGAAAAAGCAGTCGACAAAACAAAGGTCTGCGTCAGATACATAATCGATGAAGGTTACAACGACACCGAAAAAGACATCAAAGACTGGATTGACACTTGCGAAGAAATTGGTGCTCAATTCCTCGAAATCAGTTTGGATTTCTGTCGTGGGTTTGAAAAATTACAAGGACAACCTTATAATCCACACCTGAAAGAATTGGTCGACTATTACCTTAAAGAATGTGAACAAAGAAATGAAAACAACCATAAGTTCTACTATTCGGTCGACAGAACATCAGAACTTATCTTTGAAAGAGGATATTACTAATCCGACATCAAAAATTTTTCAACAAAAAAGCGGAATATTCACTCCGCTTTTTGTTTTTTGTTTTGAAATTTTTACGAAAGGGTGAAGATGTTGTAAATTTCTTCGTCCGTAAGGTCTGTAATCGTTTTTTCGCCTTCGAAAACAGCCATATTAACGAGTTCCTTTTTCTTCTTAATCATTTCGTCAATTTTTTCTTCAAACGTACCAAGCGTAATAAGTCTGTGAACCATTACGTTGTTCTTTTGACCGATACGGTAAGTACGGTCGGTCGCTTGGTCTTCAACCGCAGGATTCCACCAAAGGTCATAGTGAATAACGTTCGTCGCATTGGTGAGGTTAAGACCTGTTCCGCCAGCTTTCAATGACAAAATCATAATCTTGCTTTCGTCATCTTCTTGGAATTGTTTCAACATCGCCTCACGTTGTGCGGTGTTCAACGAACCGTGGAAGAACAACGGAGTCGTTTGAAGTTCGTTTTGAACAATCGGTACGAGGATTTTGCCCATTTCTTTGTATTGAGTAAATACGACAGATTTTTCTTTGTTTTGAATAATTCCATCAAGAACAGAAATGAATTTGTCACATTTGCCAGAAACATCTTTCGTCATTTCACCCGATTTTTTGTATTGATACGGGTGGTTACAAATTTGTTTCAACGCAGTGATGAGTTTGAAAATCATACCACGACGATTGATGCCTTGAGCCTCTGAAATTTGTCCCATTATGCTGTTC
>OMSS01000034.1:9590-12018 GCA_900313795.1 uncultured bacterium
GAGAACAACCTTTTCCGGCAAATCGCTGATAACGCTCTTATCGGTTTTTAAACGTCTTAAAACAAACGGTGAAATCGAAAGTTTGAGTTTTTCCGCCCTGCTCGTTTGTTTGAATTTTTCAATCGGAACGGCATAACGTTTTTGGAACTCTCTGATAGTGCCGAGATAGCCTTTATTGATAAAGTCGAAAATACTCCACAATTCAGTCAATCTGTTTTCAACGGGAGTACCTGTCATTGCGACTTTGTATTCTGCCTTCAACGATTTAACTGCAAGGGTTTGCGACGTATCAGGGTTCTTGATATTTTGGGCTTCATCGATGATTAACATACCCCAAGATTTTTTCTTAATTTCTTCAATATCAATTCTCAAAACGGCAAATGTCGTAATGATAACGTCCGCCTTCTCATCGATTTTACGTTCAGGACCATGATATACCGAAACGTTCAAACTTGGTGCAAAACCGTTAAGTTCCTTGACCCAGTTACCGAGCAAAGTTGTCGGACATACAACAAGGACTTGACCTTTGATACGATTTTCTTCTTTGAGTTTCAAGATTAAACTGATAACCTGAATTGTTTTACCAAGCCCCATATCGTCTGCGATACAAGTACCAAAGCCTTTTACGGTGTTTGTGTATAACCATCTCAAACCGTTTTCCTGATACGGTCTCAAATGAGCCTTCAATCCTTCCGGCGGCGTAACTTCCTGAACTTTTGTCAAATCTTTCAAAATATTTGCAAAAGCACTGTCGTAGTCGAATTCGTAATCTTTTACGTTACCGGAAAGTGCAGCGTGCAAGAGTTCTGCACGAGTCATATTCTCGATTGTCGGGTTTTTAACCTTGTCAATGAGGGCTTTTGCCTCGTCTTGCTCAATAAGAATATACATATTTTTGTATGCAACAAGACCTTTTGAATTTTTCGTAAGTTCTTCAAATTCCTCAACTGAAATTTTTTCATCTCCGATTGCGATTTTGTAATCGAATTCGAAAATATTTTTCAAATTCATACTGTTTGCACCGAAGTTCAAAAGTTCCGCCAATTCTGCCTCACGTCCCGCTTTAACTCGAGCGTTGATTGAAGCACGAGGAACAACAATGTTACCAAAATCTTCTGGCAAAATAAGTTCGATACCAGCTTTATTCAAGTAATATGCGGTGTTTGCCATAACCTTGTAAACGTCGTTGACGTTCATTTTCAACTTGAAGTCGTTTTCTTCTTCAAACAAAGTTTCAAGTTCAGGGTAATATTTAAGTGCATAATTGAGTTGTTTTTCGATAACTGAAACAACAAAGTCAGCAGGCTTGTCGAAAATTGTTTCTCTGTCCTCGTAAAGCACCTCTATCGGTAAGATTTCGGGATTTTTTTCGTCCGCTTTGTTTTTGATAGTCACGGTCAAAACGAAATCCTCATCCGTAATTTTTGAGATGTTCAAAACAGGGACGATGTCGTATTTTCCGATATAAATTTCATCGAGCCAATCCGAAATTGCCGTCGCAATGTCTGTCGAACGAATGAAACGCTTTTGTTGCAAAGGTTTCATAAAATACATCGCAGCCTTGTAATCCTTGAATTTTGAAACTTTCAAGCCGATAAATTTGAAAATAATATAATTGATATAATTATCAATCAAAAAGTCTTTTGTTTTCTTGATTTCAGAACATTTTGAAAAATCAATCGCATTAATTTTTCTAAGCGATTCTGTGAGTTCTGAAGTGAATGAAAAAAGTTCATATTTTACCGAGAAAAGTTTATCAGATTTGATAATTTTCGGGATAAAATAGAGTTTTTGCACCGCTTTGAGAACAAATTGCGTGAGGTTATTAAACGCAAGATAAGACTCAGTCAAATCATCGTTATGCTCAACGTCTGCAAAACAGGTAAAATATTCCCAAAGAATTTCGAGCGGAATTGCGTAACCATACTGTTCTTCGCCGTGAATTTCCTTTGTTTTCGGAACAAATCTGTAAAGAGAACCTTTTGATTTTAACCAAAAATCGAAATTATTTTTCGGATAAACAAAAACCGTGGGCTTTTTATTTTCCTCATACAAATAAAAATCAGTGTTCCTCAAAATAGAAACTGGCTGATTAAAAGTTCCTTCAAACTCATCGTCAACAATATCGTAAATATTGCTGAGTGTAAGTCGAAAGTCTTTCTTCTCCATACCTGCAGGATTTTCCGTCAAGTTTTGGAAAAGAGATTCGATGTTATTTTTTTTGAACGAATAAGTATGATGTTCAGGCTCTTTCGGGGCTTCATCTTCCTCAAAATCTTCGTCATCTTCCTCTAATTCTTCGTCATAGTTATCAAAAAGTAGTATATTATCTTGTAAATCCATTTCTGCCTCAAACAATATGATAAACAATTATAGCAAAATTTTCGAGGGTTGAATTAACTTTTTTAATTTTTATAAATTTTTTTTT
>OMSS01000049.1 GCA_900313795.1 uncultured bacterium
TTTCGCTTGATGCATAATAAATTTATGATTTTTGACGGACAAAAAGTCTGGACAGGTACGGCAAATGTAACTGACACTTGTCTTTCGGGATTTAATTCGAATATTACGTTGATTATTAATTCGAAACAGGTTGCTGAGATTTTTGAAAAAGAGTTTGAAAACTTTGCCAAAGGTAAATTTCATTCTGCTAAACCTAAAACAGAAATTAAAACGATAAAAGTGGGGCAAACGTCAATAACGCCGTATTTTTCGCCTAAGGATAAAGTTATTTCTTCACAGGTAATTCCTGAATTGAAAAAGGCTCAAAAATATATTTATATTCCATCTTTTATCACGACACACAAGGATTTTTCGACTGAGTTAATCAATGCTAAAAAGCGAGGCGTCGATGTTCGATTGATAACAGATGCGACAAGTGCAAGAAACAAATATTCTGTCCATACTTTGTTGCGTAAAAATGGTATTCCTGTAAAGACAGAAAATTTTGCTGGCAAAATGCACGCAAAGGCTGTAATCATCGATGATAGGATTGCTTTCGTTGGCTCAATGAATTTGACCAAAAGTGGTAATGTTTATAATGATGAAAATTGTTTAAAAATCGAGAATAGGCAATTAGTTGTTGATTTGAAAAAAGGATTTTTGAAAATTTGGGCAGCAATTCCTGATAAATTTTTGAAATTCGACCCGAGTGCAGAATCGCTTGACTCTGTCGGTTCTTGCTTTGATGGGATAGACAACGATTTTGATGGATTTGTTGATGGAGCGGATAGCGGTTGCAAAATAAAATCGGCTAAAAATAAATAATCGCCGATTTTAAAACTAAATATTTTGTTTCTACATTCTGTTATCTCGCATCAAATCTTGATTTTGCTTGATTTGATTGAGCGGATTCATCGGATTGTTCCAAAGTTCTTGCTGAAGCATTTCATCTTCACTATCAAGTTCAATGTCCTCATCTCCGTTTGCTGGAATTAATTGCGGATACAAATCTCTTGCTCTGTCGAAATTCGGGTTTGTTGCAGGGAATACATTGTATTTCAAGTTTCTCATTCTTGTGACGAATGCTTTTTCTTTACGTTCGTCAGAGAGAGACATCGGGTCGTTTATGACCGTTTTGTCAAATTTGATGTCCATATCTTTTGAACCCAGCAGCATCGAGTAGTACAAGTGGGTTGATTGTCTCGTAAAGTCGTATCCTAAGGTTACTTTCGCTTCATCAGGACCAACGCTGATTAAAAATTGGTTTTCTTGCAAAAATCTGTCGATGTCTGTGTTTTTTCCGGGGCCTCTGTAATAAGATTCTCTGCCCGCAAGTGACATTGTCGCAACATATCCGATAGACAAATATTTGTTTAATCTTAAACCTTCGATAATTTGTAAACTTGATTTCCCATAGTAGTAATCATCGAACATAAATGGAGTTCCGCCGCCAACACCAGTTTGGAAGTATGAAAGTGATTGCGACCAACCCTTGAATGTCGTGGATATATATGGGTAAATTCTTCCCAATCCAAAGGTATCGCCCGATGTGTATTGAGAAACCATACCCTGCAAACCGATACCGCCTGCTGCGGCAAAGTTGTTAGCACTGTTTGTGAATTTGAAGAAATCTTTGTTTAATTGTCCCATCCATCTTGCTCTGCCTTCGCCAGAATCTCTGAAACTCGAACGATTCCAGTCGGCATACGCACCGATGCTCAAATTGTGTTCAAAATGAGCGTCTAAATCTCTAATGTAATATTTGTCACGGTAATTCAAAGCAACGCCGTATGCAGGACGTCTTGCACCCATAAACCATTCATTTCCGTATGTGTTTTGGGTATAAAGTAAGGACAAATTCTTCGTAAGTTTTTGTCTACCCTTCAAGGTGAAATTCTTTTTTGCTGTACCGTATGCAACTTGGGTGTCATTGTATTCGTTTAAGAAATTGACAAAACCACCAACCCCTAATCGGCTTTTGTCAGTGTCGTACATCAGTAATGGTGCAACTCTCAAGGTTGATGAGAACGGCAAATCCGCAACAAATGACGGGCCGACATACATACCCAAAATGGTGTCGCCCCCGATTTCTGGTACGTTTGTCTGCATTACTGAACCATTTTTGTCAGAGTTGATTCTGATTTCTGGTACAACAGCAAGTTTTATTTTTTTATAATAAACACTGACACCCTTCAAAACGATGTCATTGTGTTCTTTTTTAGGTGTGACAATGATTTCTTTGACTTTGAATTTCATCGATGTCGGTTCGGGCTTCGCCAGATAAGAATCCCCAACGTCCATTGAGATTTGGTTTAAAATGCTTGAATAACCTTGACCGACGGCCTCTATTCTTTTGTCCTCAAGAATTCTTATGACACCGTCGTTTTCTTGAATTTTGTCAGAATAAACGTATGCTTCTTTCGCCTTAACGCTGACTGAATAGTTTGAGGTTACTGGGCTTTGAATCCAGCCACAAGCCGTACTCATATCAATGTAAATGAAATCACCAGTCGTTACGTTATCGCCCTTGATAATTTTAACGTTTTGGTATGCTTTTACGCTGCTTGTTTCGTAAGAGAATATGATTTTGTCGCCGTAAAGTTCAAAATCTTGCCCCTTAACTTCGAATTTTGCATTTCCGATTGCTTCAATTTCGTTGCTATCTGGGTTGTAATTTGTTTCATCAGCAGTTAGCATAATCGATGAATTTACTGATTGCTGTTGGTTTTGCGAGTTATCTTTTTGTTTTTTCTTTTTGTTTTTAGAGAAGAATTTTTTATCTGACGGGTCAGAAACCACCATATCCTCAGCGTTTGAAACACTGTTGGCTTCTTCGTTTGCAACCTCGCCACCAGAATGTGTTACGTTCAATTCGAATTTGTCGTTTCTGATACGCTTTTTATCCGCACGTTTTAAGGATTTTATGTACTCTGCATCAGTCAAGGTTTGTTCTTCTGTTGAAGCATTTGTGTCGAAATGTTCAACTTCAATTTTCTTTTTCTTCTCTTTTTTTGCTTTTTTATCTGTTTTGTTGCCGAATAAATTAATTGTTTTTTCTGGAACTTGATAGTCTGTTCCGTACAAGGCTCTTTCGAAAACAGCATTGTTTAAATCCGCCGCCGGAGTGGAAATTCCGATTGCTAAGAGCAATAACACTATTGGTAGTTTTAATTGATTTTGAATTTTCACGCTGTTTACCTTTTTCTAAATATAGTTGAGCGGGTTGACTGGACGTCCATTGATACGGACTTCAAAGTGAAGGTGTGGGCCTGTCGAATAGCCTGTTGAGCCTACATAACCGATGATTTGACCTCTCGAAACGTTATGTCCGTTTGATGTTGCAATTCTTGATTGGTGAGCATACAATGTCGAAGTCGGTCTGCCTTTGACGTTACCGTGGTCAATGATTACAACTTTGCCGTATCCTCCGTACCAGCCTGTGTAAATTACTCTGCCTGAGTTTGCGGCTCTAATCGGTGTTCCCATCGGTGCTCCGATATCAACACCTGTGTGGTAAATTTTTGTCTTAAAAATCGGGTGGATACGATAGCCGAAATATGATGTAATTCTTCCGCCACAAGGTCTTAAAAATACCCCTGTCGCAGCAGGAACCCTGCTGTGTGATGAGCGTTTTGACAACATTCCTTGAATACTTGCTGATTGTCTTGCAAGTTCTCTTTCTGAACGTTCGAATGCCGCTCTGTCATTCTTTAATTTGCTAATCATTGCGGCGTTGCCATTGATTTCTCTTCTTATTTGGTGTTTTCGAGAATTCATATCGTCGATAGAGGTTTCCAATAATCGACGTTCGTTGTCTACTTGTGCTCTCAATCTCGCAATCTGCATCGCACGTTGTCTCGTTTGCTCAAGGTTTTGTTTATCCCTTTTCGCAACAAGACTTTGATAATAAAGTCTGTCTAAGAAAGTATTTACATCGTTTGATGATAGAATATACATAAAACTGCTCATTCTCTCTTTTTTGTAAATCTCTCTTATACGTTGGCGTGCAACCGCTTCATTTCTCGCAAATTCGGCTTTCGAAACATCTAATTGGTACTCCAAATTCGAAAGTTTCGTCTTTGCTTTGTTGTATTGTGCTTGCGAATTTTGCAATGCTCGTTCGTTCCTTTCCAACTTTTGTTGGTTTCGAATCATCTTGTTAGTTTCTTGAGTTTCAAGGATTTTTAATTTCTGGATTTTTGCTCTCGTTGCTTTTCTCTTTTGCGTGATTTCACTCAAAGTCAACGCAGAACAAGGCTCTGCCGTATGTAATATCAGTAGAGCCAAAATTAGCGATAAAAAGATTTTTATCGACTTTCTAAACATGCATTATCCTTGAAATGCCGATACTGCCGCTAAAATCAACGGTGTTACAACAAAACATGCCGTGATGATTATGATAATGATTTTTCTATTATTTCTGAAAAATTCCATAAAATTCTCCCAATTCTTATATTACAATTTTACCTCAAAAATCCCGTGTGGCAACGATTTAATATCTATTGAAACATTACATAAAAAAAGTTCATAAATCTATACATAACACTATCTGTTGTATGTTTGTGTTGATAAATTTTCTGTCTTGTTTTGGATAACACAAGTAGTGTTATCGTGTTAAATGCTAAGAATAATGGGTGATAACACTATTAGTGTCATTTAAAAATATCTGTTTCTGTTATAATTATATCTATTTTTTTGTCGTGGGGTTCGGTTGGCAAATTGTCTGAAAGTAGTGCATTGGGCAATAATGAGACCTTGACACTATTTGTGTTTTTTAGATATTCGTCGTAAAAACCGCCGCCATAGCCGAGACGATTGAAATTTTTGTCACAAGAAAGAGCGGGAACGACAATCACATCTTGTTCTTGAGGGAGATAAATTTCATTATTGATTGGCTCTAATATGCTGTATTTGTTTGGTGACAAATTGTTTGGGTTATATTTGACCATTATAATTTTGTCGTTTATTATTTTGGGGGCGTAAATGTTTTTGTTTTTCAGGTTGAGAATTTTTTGAGTATTGATTTCGTTTCCGAAGGAGATGTAGGTGCAAATATTTTTTGCATTAATAAAAACGTCGAGTTCAAAGAGATTATTTACAATTTTTTCACTCAAGTTATCGATATCCAATGTATTTCTTTTTGTTTTGAAAAGTTTTCTCAATTCGGATTTATTCATAAAAACATTATACAAAAAAGGGACTTCGATTGAAGTCCCTTTTTTAAATTGAATGAAACATTATTTGATATTAGCGAAAGTCCAATCATCGTAGTTGGGGTTTTCGGTAATTTCAAAATCACTGTCCAAGCCACCTTCATTTGCTTCGTGAGCGATAGGTTTATAGAGTCTGTTGTAGTATTCAATAACCATACGATCTGAGTTGAAGTATGCTTCTGAAGTTCTAACTGCTTGACGCATAAGTCTTGCCCATTGAAGTTTCTTATCGTAGTACGTAGGAATGATTTGTTTTTCGATGATGTTCATAATACATTCGTAGTCTTTTTGGTGACGTTCTTCGAGCGGAAGATTTTCATCTTTGAATCCGGGATATTCAACGGTGTAACCGTTGATTCCAGGGAATGTACCTTCAACTGCCCAACCATCAAAGATTGATAAGTGCAAAGCACCATTCATGTTTGCTGACATACCTGAAGTACCTGATGCTTCCAACGGTCTGATAGGTGTATTGAGCCATACATCTGAACATTTTTTAAGTTTTGCACTGAGGTCGAGTTCGTATCCTGGGATAATAACTACGTTTCTGAGTTCTCTTGAGTATTTCAAGATTTGGTCGAAGTTTTCTCTACCCATTACGTCTGCCGGGTGGAACTTACCTGCGAAAATAAGTTGAACTTTGTTTTCGTCAAGGAGTTTTTTAATTCTGTCCATATCTTTGAAGAGCAACCAAGGACGTTTGTAATCTGCGAAACGTCTTGCCCAAGTGATTGTCAAAATGTTCGGGTCAAGTCGCTTACCTGTAACGTTTGCAACAAATTTGAATATTCTTCTCTTCAATTCAACTTTTGCATCGAGATAATCTTGAAGTTCTTTTGCTTCTGTAAATCTCTTATCTTGCCAATAGTGAACGTTTACAGCGTTTGTAATTGCTCTAATTGGACATCTGTTGTCAACCCATTCCCACATTTTGTTAGCAACGAGACCGTGCAACTGTGATACAGCGTTAGCCAAACGGCTCATTCTGAGTGCTGCAACTGTAAGTGAGAATTGTTCACCGCCGAGTTCGACTGCTTTTTCTCTTGATGCTCCTGCGAAGAAACCGCCTTGGAGTAATGTGTCAACCCAGTGAACTTCGTTACCGGCAGTAACAGGAGTGTGAGTTGTGAATACTGTTCTGCGTCTTACTTTGTCCAAGTCGCCTTTGTATTGTCTCAAAAGTTCAAATGCGGCAGGAAGTGCGTGACCTTCGTTCATGTGGATACAATCGAATTTTTCGCCGATTGCTTGAAGGAGTCTGATACCGCCGATACCTAAAACTGTTTCTTGTGCAATTCTGATTTTTTCATCTGAATCATAAAGTTTGTGAGTGATTCTTCTTGCCCATTCTGAGTTTTCAGGAACATCTGTTGTCAATAAGTAAATCGGGCAAGTTCCGAAGAGTTCGGGGTCTACTTTAAACGCTTTAACTTTAACTTTTTCTCCGAAAATATCAACATCAGTTGTTGCAGATACTTGAGTTAAGAAGTCATAGTGCTTACGGATATAAGCGACTTCAACATTTCCGTTTTCGCCGATACGTTGATCGTAATAACCGTATGACCAAAGAATAGAAACGCCGACCATAGGCATTTGAAGATATCCTGCTGATTGCATGTGTGAACCTGCCAAGAAACCCAAACCGCCTGAATAAATAGCCAATGATTGGTCAATCGCCATTTCCATTGAAAAATATGCTACGTTAGGTAATGCCATTTGTTTTTCCTTTATTAATCTGTTTTTTCTCTTTTTTCATGCCGTTTATTAAAAACGACATCAACAACATAACACAAACATAACGCTTTGACTACTTTCAGATGTTTTTGTAAAAATTTTTCATATAATATTACTTTTTCAAATCATGAAATTTTTGCTTTTTGGGCGGATTTTCGGCTTTTGATGTTTTTTATTTCATATTCTTAATTTATGTAAAGCAATATTAAGTTGATATTAATGACAAAAATTATTTTGAATGCTATGCTTATATCAGAGGACAGTGTAATGGGCTTATTTAATTTTTTTGGTAAATCTAATTCGTCACAACCTAATCGTGTTCAGGCACAAAAAAACCGAGATGAGATGAAAGAACGTCTTATGGCTACTTTGACGACTAATCTTTCTGCTCATGATTTTACTAAAATGGAAATTAAGGAAGTTTTCGATATCATTGAACTTGCAGAAGCAGATATACAAAACCTCAAAGACAGTCTCGTTCAAATTAAGCAAACAAGTGCTAATCCTACTGCTGCAATACTTAAAATAAAAAAAGAAGTCGAGTTTATTCAACAACAAATGGCGGCAGATATTAAAACAAAAATTAGACAAATTAAATTGAGAAAACAACAATTTAAAAAAGAAAGAATTTAATCATGAAACTTGCCGTATTTGATTTTGATTCCACTCTTATGGACGGCGAAACTTTGGAATTTTTGGCTCGAGAGTTTAATCTTCAAGAGCAAATTGCCGCTATTACAAAACGTGCTATGAACGGCGAAATCGATTTCTTCGAAAGCCTCATCGAACGTGTCGCTTTGCTAAAAGGTCTTGAGCAATCAAAAGTCGAATATATTTGTAAAAATTTACCAATGATGAATGGTGCAAAAGAAATTATCACGGAGTTGAACAATGCAGGGTTCAAAACGGTATGCTTTTCTGGTGGTTTTAAAACCGCTACTACTCCCGCAAGACACTTCCTTGGGTTAGATGCGGATTTTGCAAATATTCTTCACTTCAAAAATGGTAAAATGACTGGGCTTGTCGGCGGAGAAATGATGTTCTCCTCAAGCAAAGGTGAAATGCTCGTAACTCTCCAAAATCTTTTGGGCGTCTCTCCTGAAAATACCGTTGCTGTTGGCGATGGTGCTAACGATTTGAGCATGTTTAAGCATGCTGGCACTCGAGTTTCTTTCTGCGGTAAAGAAGTCTTGAAAAACGCTGCAAACATTGTCATTACAGAAAAAGATTTAACTTTGGCTATTCAACCGATTTTGCAAATGAACGGTGTGTGCTAATTTAAAAATAAATAATTATTGATTTTTTATCGCTTTTGGGGTAAAAAAGTGATATAACAATTTTTTGAGATTCTTCGATTCGCT
>OMSS01000090.1 GCA_900313795.1 uncultured bacterium
GTGGCAGTCCAGTCCTTATTCAATTACTGCTGAATTGCAGGATTGCCACGAAACCTGACGGTTTCTCGCAATGACACAAAATAAATACAAAAATCTTTGCAAAACAAAAGAGCGGATAAAGTCCGCCCTAATGCTCTAATTATTAAAAAATAAATTTTAATCCATCATTTGAGCAAGCAGCACAATCGTTTTCGGGAAATATTGTTGCAGATATTGCGAGCGGATTGAGAACAAATCTTCTGTATTTTTCGTGTTTAAAAGAGCATTTGTTTCCGCAATCGCTTCTTGCAAGCCGTCTTTGTACTCTGATGTTTTGATGAAGTAACTTATGTGGTCACGTTGTGCAAGTGGAAAAGCCTCATTAAACGCTGCTTTTTCAGTTTCAAACGTTTCGTTAACTTTTGGGTTTGAGAAAATCGAATTTGTCAAAGTTTCTTTTTGCTTAACGTTGACGTGTTCGTAATCCTTTGCGTGGCCTGCTTCGTGCAAAATCGTGAACAAATTGTCACCCGACTTAATCGTTCTTGTCGTTGCGGCATAGGTTGATTGATAAGTATTGTCAATGCCTGTCAACGTGTCGGTTGTGTCACCGAGACGAATAATTTCTTCTGCGGGCATGTGCTTGAATGATGCCATGAGTTTTCCTTTGTTGCCGTCAACTCTGCCGTCAAAGTTCAATGTTGAAACTTCGCCGTTGCCCAAATTCGTTACGTCGATTTGATTTTCGCCAATTTTGACTTCATATTTTTTGTCATTTTCGGTCGAAATAAACGTATTTTCGTCAACAACAGTCAAAGTTGCCGTTTTGTCCATCAAAACGTTTCCGTCTTTGTCCGTGATTTTGTAGTGCGAGGACATATTTCCGTCGGGAGTATCTTCGTAAAGATATTCCGTTCTCGTGCCATCAAGTGACGTCATGTCTTTTGTGACGGTCGTTTTGCCGGTTTCTTCGTCAAATGTTCCTGAACTTACGATTTTTTCGCTTCCGTCAGGGTAAACATATTTGATATTCGGCGTTCCTGCCAAATCTGAAAGGGTGTATAGTTCCTTTCTGACAGTGTTTCCGTTATTATCTTTGATAATTCTTGTTTCTTCCGTAACAATCGGCTGCGGAATACTTGGACTTTTCATCGAAATAACCTTCGAAACCGTGTTATTGCGGAAATCTTGGGTCTTTTTGACTTGTTGTAAGTAACCTTCTTTTGATTTTTCCATGTTGACGATTTCGAGGGCATTTGCTTTTAAATTTTTGTCCAAAAGCAAAATTTTCGAACCGTTATCTTCCATGTCGGCACGCACTGTGTAAGCGTTTTCGTCGAATTCATCTTTTTGGAATGAAACTCTTCTTATGTCGGGCGAACTTTTTGCAAAATCGTTAACCGTTTTCGCAAGTTTGTCCATGTCTGTCAAATTTTTGTCTTTGGCAATATTGATGATAATATCGCTGTCAAGTGGCGTGTTCGCAAGTTTTCCAACCTTCGCAAGTTCTTCACCGTTTAATTGATTTGCAAGATTTCTAATTTCAAGTGACGAGAATTTTTTCTCCCCATTTTCGGCTTTCAACTGCGACAAATCTGCAACAGAATTAAGCGTTTCGACATCACGGCTTGCAAAATCGATAATCAATGAACTAATCATTTTTGGCTCTTGTGCCAAAACTTTTATTGCACCCCATTTTTCGGGATTTTCGCTCACAATTTGAGTGATTTGTTCAAGTCTATCGTCTTTGAATTTCGGTTTGCCATTAAAAGTTTGCATCTCGCTCAACTCTTGACGTGCGGCATTGATGTCAAAATTTTGCTTGTTTTCCTTTGGAGACGCTGCTTTAGCGGTTTTTGCAGGAGTTGTTCTCACGAAAGTATCCTGAGTGAGTCCTTGTTGTCTGACAACCGTTCTTTGTGGCGTTTTTATTGGGTTTAAAGCACTTACACCCGTCAAAAAAGAAATGTTCATTAAAATCTTCTCATGTGTTTATTTGACACTTTATTTATCGGACAAAAAATCAAAAACTTGAATTATTTTTTCAATTCTTAATATTTGATTTTATTTTTCCGCCACGATTAATCCTGTGAATAATTCGGAGAATTTTTCGTAACTTATTACGCTGCTTTGCGTTGAGTTCCAAGGGTTTGAAACGTGTAAAACTTTGTTTCCGTTTTTATCAATTTTTGGTTTTACAGAGAAGGAATGTTTTGTATAAACGCCATAATCTTCGTCTAAAAGTCCTTCTGTGCCAAGGTTTTTGCCCTCTGCACTGAATGCTGTGAAAATATATTTGTTTTTGTTTTCAGGGGCAAAAAGCAACTCTTGTGCGGTTTTTGAGTTTTTTGTGTCAAGGTCAAACATTTTGTCGATTTTTTTGAAACCGAATTTTTCCATGACCCATTCTTCATGCCCGCCACGACCTCTGTAATAATCGGCTGCACGCTTAAATCTGCCTGAAGTTTCGTCAAGTTTGCTCCATTCGACACCGATAGAGTCGTTCCAAGAAACCTTTTGACCTTGTATAGTTCTGTCAAAGATAATATTGTCGGGGTTTTTCGCCAAATCTTTTTCGAATTGTTTCAACTGTTTTGTGAACATTCTTTTTTTGAAAAAGCCTTTTGCATTTTGCGATTGGTCTTGCAAAATTTCGTGAGCCTCTTTCAATAAACCCTGCTGAACATCTTGTCCATAGACGTGTTCAAGGATTTTGAATCCTGCTGCCCCCATCGAGTATTGCTCTCTGAAATCTTTTATTTCAGTGGGCAATTTATTTTTGTTCATCGTGAAGGTATAATCGCTGTTTGGCAAGGAAACGTTAAGGGTCTCACCGTCCTCGTGAAAACAACTCAAGAGTTTTTCTCTTGTTTCGGGGTTCGAATTTATTGCATCAAGGGTCGAGAGCATGTAGCAGTTGCCCGCATCGCCTTGATAAATCGCAAATCTTTCAAGTGGTGGAAATAGCCGCAAATAGGTTTTTTGGCTCAAATCTAACTGTTTTGTGTCATTTTCTGAAGTTTTGATGTAAATTTTATCTTCGCCTTCAACCCCGAAAACGTCGCCGACGTTGCGGTTTTGGATACCTTCTTCGGTTGATTGTAATGTCGGAACAAAGGCTTCTTTTAAATCTTTATTATTAATGTGGGCATCATAAATTAAATCTAAATCGCTCTCGAATTCGTCAGACATGATACCTTGATTGCAAAGATACAAAAGTGCATCAGGGCGAACTTTTCTCTCCTCGACGAGTTCAAGAAGCATTTCGATGTTGCTTGTTTCGACGTCATCGTTTGCCATTGCACCAACGAGACCTTTTACTGCGGAAATACCTTCTTTGTCCTGTTCGAACGCTGAGATAACTTTTCCGACAAGTGGAAGAGAGTGTAAATATTTATTAATCTCTTCTTCTTTTTTCGTTGGAATTGACTGGTTTAAAGAAATGTGTGATGGTTGAGTTTGTTGATTTTGTGAGGTTTTTGATTTAGCGGATTGATTTTGCTGAACGCCGACCATCGAGCGAAGCAAATCACCCGACGGATAAACACCATTGCCACTCGAAGAAAGTTGTTCGGGTGCTTTCGTTTCTGCCTTTGCTTGAGTTTTTGGGGGCAGATTTATTTTGTTGTTCGTGTTTATTTTTGAAATATCGACCATAACTCTAAACCGTGCATGACAAAACATGCTCTCACGTTGATATTATCGGCAGGTTTTTCAAAAACTTTAATTGCTTGAAAAAACAGATAAATAATGATATTAATTCTTTATGAAGAAAGTTTTAAAATTTTTAAATATATTTATTGTATCGCTATTTTTTATTGTATTAGTTGATTTTTTGTTAGGACAGTTTTTGAATAACGAACAAAAAGCCGTGTTAAATTCACGTGAGCATGTTCCATACTTCGGCTATATGAATCTCGGATTAATGGAAAATAAACAATATTTTGATGATGTGAATTTTTTCAAAGATGCTGAAAAAGATGACGTCAAGGTGGCGATTTTTGGCGGTTCGACAGGGCAACCGTTAAGTGAGCAATATTTTTCCAATAAATTGTCCGAAAAATTGCATAAAAAAGTTACGGTTAAAAATTTTTCGGCTGCCGCACAAATTCATCGGCAACATTTGCATGCGATTTTAGAACTTTTGCCAAAATATAATCCCGATATTGTTATTTTTTATGGTGGGTTCAACGACTTGTGGGTTGGAACTTGGGCAGATCCTCGTCCCGGATATCCTTATAATTTTTATTATGTGAGAGAAGTGCCTACTGCGACTAAGTTTTTTGTTGAAAATTCTGCTATTTGCATGTTGTTGCAAGAAAAATTTAATTTGTTCTTTTCGCCCCAAAAGTTTTGGAAAAGTGTTTTTGTTTGTACTGATGAATGGCAAAAAATTGATGCGGATAAATATATAGAAACTCTTGGCTTGGCTAAAAAAGTTACTGAAACTTTCGAGTCAAAATATTACGGGAAAACAAGATTTGTAGCGTTTTATCAGCCTTTTCAAGATGCTGATTACTTTGAAAAAGCACAAAAAATGGTGCAAGAAAAAATCAAAGGGCTTGATTACGTTTATGATTTGCACAACGCTTTTGACGGAATGGGCGATGTCTACACGGACATTTGCCACGTTAAAGAGGATTCGGGTGCAAACGAACATATAATTGACTTGATGTCTGATATTACAGCGAAAAAATTTCCGCTAAAATAATTACATTCTTCCCATTTGTTGCTTGCGTGCAATGATTTCCATAATTTTTTTGCGAACGTTGTATGCCGCCTCTTTTTTGTATTGACGAATTTGTTCAATAGCGGCATGCATTGAGCGTGTCGGGTCTGGGTTGTTAATGTTGACGTGAGCCAGACTGTCCTCGGCAACTTTTATATCCGCTTCTGCAAGAGTGATAACGTCAAGCACCTCACGGACTTCAAGTTGGGTAAACCCACACTGCATGAGTTGCAAAGCCAACTGGTTTTTGAGATTGCTTCTGTTTTCTGTTGCCTCAAATGTTGTCGGCTCTTCTTGTTGTGCCATCATTGCATCGTTTATTGCATTTCTTGTGAAAAAATCAAATAAACCCAAAATTCGTCCTTTCACAATTTATTATAAACGTATTTTAATTAAAATTCTACCGTATTGAAAAATTAAAAAAATTGTGTAACAAAATTATCATAATTTTCAGATTTGCCACTTGATTATAAATTATGTTTAGTGTATAACTTACACGAAACCCAAGTAAGTTTAAAGGAGAATTAAACATGGTTAAAGTAGCAATTAACGGATTCGGCAGAATCGGCAGAAATACATTAAGAGCAGCAATCAGAGAAGGTATCTTCAATGAACTCGATTATGTTGCAATCAACGACCCTGGTTTGAAACCTGCAGACGCAGCAAGAATTTTCAAGTATGACTAAGTAATGGGCATTCGCAGAAAAAGATCCGGCTCAACTTCCTTGGGCAAAATTGGGCGTTGAAGTCGTAATCGAATCAACAGGTTTCTTCACAGATGCAACAAAAGCACACGCTCACATCGATGCAGGTGCTAAGAAAGTTATTATTTCAGCACCGGCTTCAAACGAAGACAAAACAATCGTTTTGGGCGTAAACGAAAATGAATACGATCCTGCAAAACACAACGTAATTTCAATGGCATCATGCACAACTAACTGCTTGGCTCCTGTAGCAAAAGTTATCAAGGAAAAATTCGGTATCGTTAAAGGTTTGATGACAACAGTTCACTCATACACAGGCGACCAAAGAATTTTGGATGCAGGTCACAAAGACCCACGTCGTGCTAGAGCTGGTGCTTTGAACATCGTTCCTACAAAAACAGGTGCTGCTAAAGCTGTTGCTCTTGTTATCCCTGAATTGAAGGGTAAATTGGACGGTTTCGCAATGAGAGTTCCTACTCCGGACGTATCATTGGTTGACGTTGTATTCGAAACTGAAAAGAAAGTTACAGTTGAAGAAGTTAACGCAGCATTAAAAGAAGGTGCTGACGGACACGTTCTTTGCTACACTGAAGAACCGCTCGTATCATCAGACTACGTTGGTTCATCACAATCATCAACAGTTGACGCTTTGTTGACAAGAGTTATGGGCGACAATATGGTTAAAATCATTTCTTGGTACGATAACGAAATGGGTTATTCAACAAGATTGGCTGAAACTTTGAAGATGGTTGCTGAAAAATTGTAATTCGACACAATCGAATGACTTGAACGGTCGCTCACAAGGCGGCCGTTTTTTATTGGTTTATTTTTCCTAAGAATAATGGCGTCATTGAGACGCAAGGTCGACTATAGTCAACCGGAATTTTGTCGTCATTCTGAGGACACAGTCCGAATAATCTATATTTTATTCAAGGTTTTTTTCAAAAATTTTCGCCTAAAGGCCGGAATGACGTAGATGTTGGATTAAAACCCAACCTACGATTTTTCAATGGTGAAACAAAGTTCCTCTCTTTGCGAAAAAATTAGAACAAAACATAGACCTTATAAGGGTTAAAGACCTTTTCGTTTTTGAGTTCGGGATATTGTTTTAAAATATATTTAAGGATTTCCCGTGCTTTCATATATTGTTTTTTCTTGATATAAATATCGGCAAGTCCGAGGGCTGCATTTTTGCAGTTTGGTGTTTTGTCAAGAATTTCAAAAAAGTCTTGTTCTGCCGAATCAAGGTCTCCCTTACAATATTTAATATATGCTGCAAGACATCTGTTATCGACTGAATTTACGCAATTTTGTGCCTCTTTTGATTCATGTTGTAGAAAAGAAGATTTTTGAGATTTTTATCAAGCGTATGTTCTTCCAAAAACAGCATCAACTCAATGCTTTCCTTGTATTTTCCACTTTCGTTGTACGCATCAGCAAGTGCAAGTGCCGAGCCGAAATCCTCTGGGTGCTTTTCAAGCATGGCTTTTGCGTGTTCGACTGATTTTTCATTTTCGTTATCGACAGGGCTTGTGAGCATTTTTGGGTAAATGAATTTTTCCCGATGCTCAAGTTCGTCGGCGTTGTCACAAATGTCGGGAGCAAGCATATAAAGTAATTTTATCGTTTCAACGTCTTTGCCCGAAATAGGCGTGTCTATTCGTCTTTCGTAAAAATCATAAGGGTTGTTCAATGAATAATACATAACTGATTTGTTATCTTTCGGGTGTCCCCAAAAGCCCAAGGCATGCCCGATTTCGTGCGTTGTCATTGTTTTGACCTGATTTTTGGTCAAATATTCACCCAAGTTATTTTTAACAAAGGCGTTAATTTTCATTTGTTTAAGAATTTTTTCGTTTTCGATAATCGGAGTCGTAAGTGCAGTGTGGTATTCGCCGATTCCGCCCTCGGGTTGACCTTTGAAACTAATGAAAATTTTTGCTTTGACAGGGTTGTTGACCCGCTCGAATTTTACGAGTTCGTCGGTCTCTCTTTCCCAGTCTTTAAAGGCACTTTCGGTCTGTTCGACAAAATATGCAGGTGTTCCTTTTTCACAATTTATGAA
>OMSS01000187.1 GCA_900313795.1 uncultured bacterium
AAGCAAAGAATCGGCATCGCAAGAGCATTCTACCGTCGCCCTGAACTTTTGATTTTCGATGAAGCAACTTCCTCTTTGGACTTGAAAACTGAGAGCGAAATTATGGACATTCTTGCCGATAAAAAGGGTAAATTGACCATGATTGTTGTTTCTCACAGAATGAGTACGTTGAAATTGTGTGACAAAATTATTTATATGTCAGAGGGCAAAATCGTCGATATCGACACGTTCTCAAACTTGACCCATAAATATTCTCAATTTGCTGAATTTGTTCAACTCGCAAATGTTTCCGTCGAAGAAGAGTAATTCATGCTTTGATTTTGTGCTAAACTTTTTTAAGGAGGAAAAATGTCGATTTATTTTTTCCACGGAAAGGAAGAGTTTCTTCTTTCAAAGGAAATCCATAAATTGCAGACGGAATTGGTTGACGAGGCATTCAAGTCAATGAATTACCGTGTTTATTTTTCTCCAGATTTTGAAGAACTTTTGGAAATTTGTGCGACTGCTCCGTTGATGTTCGGAAATATTTTGTCGATTGTTCACATGGAAAAATATTTTTTCAAATCGGGAAATAAAAAACTTGAATTTTCTGATAAACAACTAAAAGACTTCGAATATGCCTTAAACAACGTCGCTGACTCGAATAACATCGTTTTTGTCTGCAATGTTCCAAGAGATGACGACAAAAAAATCGATACGAGAACGAAATTGTTTAAAATGTTCGCTAAAAATACCAATATGAGAGAGTTTGCACAATATCGTGACTTTGATAGAGATTTGCCGAATGTGATAATTTCTATGGCGAAAGAACGTGATTTGCAAATCGATTCGAGAACTGTAACGCACCTAGTTGAACGGCTTGGCGTTAATTTGAGATTGATTGATTCTGAACTTACGAAACTTCAAACAGCGATTTTTCCAAATAAAAAGGTCACAAATGCCGATATCGACGAGTATTGTACGTTGACGGAAAATGTTTTTGAACTTGCGGATTTGATTGTAGGAGAGGACAAAAATGCCGTCATGAAACAGTTTTCGGCTGTTATTGAAAAAAATCACCCTCTACAAGTCATCGCACTTTTGCATACGAATTTGCATAAATTGATTTATTTGAAAACATTTGAAAAGGAAAAGTCAACAAAGATGCTATCTTCGGAACTTTTTATTCCAGAATATCCCGTAAAATTGTTACTTGAAAAAATCAGAAATAAATCTCTGAAAGAACTTTTAGACTTAAAACACTATTTGTGTGATGCGGAAATTAAGATTAAAACAGGGCAAACTCAAGACACTGAATATCTTTTGGAGAGTGTGATTTTGCGAGGTGGAAATGTTTGAAAATTTTAGCCAAAAATATTCCTCCCTCTCAAAATTTTTTGAAACAATGGTTGAAAATGAAAACACAACCGTCCCAAATTCAATAATTTTGCATGGTCCGGATATTATTGCCCAATATTATTTTGCTCTGCAACTTGCACGAGGTGCAAATTGTATTGGGGACAAAAAGTCATCTTGCGAATGTCAAAATTGCAGATGGATAAAGGCAAATGAACACCCCGAAGTCGTTACTGTCTCAAAGATTAACTCCAAACCCGATGGTGATGATTCAAAGTCAGTAATTTCTGTTAAGCAGATTGAAGCGATAAAGGATAAATTGGTTGCATCGTCCGATTATCACAGGTTTTTTATTTTTTGTGATGCAGAAAATAGAGATTTTTCTGAGTCGGAAAAAGAACAGTTGAAGCCTTTTGAAAATTTTGGGCTGAATTTTCCCGAATGTGCAAAAGGCTGGGTTCCTCTCGGTTTGACGAAAAAATGCTTCACGGAAGTTGTTGCAAACGCTTTGCTCAAGTCTGTCGAAGAACCGCCGGCAGGGGTGACGTTCATATTTTTGACAGAAAATCTTGAGAATATAATTTCGACAATTGTTTCAAGGTCTCAGGCTTTTTATGTTGCGGGAAATTCTAAGCAGTCAGTGGATTTTTACTATTTGAAAGAACAATTTGCAAATTATCCGAATATCGAAGGAAATAAAGCACTTTTGATTTCTGAATATTTGATGAAAACTGCAAAGTCAAAAGATATTCCTCTAACATCAGTGTTGATTGGGTTACAGACATATTTGACCGAGTTGTTAAAAAATAATCCTCAAAATATTTTGTTGAAACAAAAAGTGTTTGAGGATATTGATAAACTTCAAAAAATGGTTGATATGTTGAATTTCGGGGTTAAAGAGCAGACTGTCGCTGACGAGTCGGGCTATATTTTGACGAAACAGAGTTAATTATTCTTTAACCGTTGAAGTAAAAGTTTTTTTGATGATATAATTACATCACAGTTTGAAATAAAGAGGATAAAATGAATAAAAATCAATCAGTAGGTGTTTTAATAGTTGCGGCATTGTTGATTTTGTCGCTTGTGTCAATGTTATTTAACGGAAGTACCTCAACAACGAAGGATTTGTCCTATTCGCAATTCATTTCGTTGGTTAAAAAATCAGAGATTAAATCTGTTGAAATCGAACGTGACACACTTATTGCACACCCTGTGAAAGATGAAGTGAAGGCGTCTTCTAGCCTTCCGATGTCGAAGTTCCAACAAACTCCATCAAGGCTTCAATACAAGGTCATTATTCCTATTAACGACCCTTCGATGATGCCGTTGTTGGAAAAAAATAATGTCGAAGTTACGATGAAAAATTTCGATGATTCTGGCACATTGACGGGCATTTTGAAAGCGATTGCACCGATTTTTATTGTTATCATAATTTTGATTATAATGGG
>OMSS01000018.1 GCA_900313795.1 uncultured bacterium
CAAAATCAGGCTGAAATGATATAATGATAGAAAGATAAATCGTGATTTATTGAGGGGATTCAAATGACACTTAATGCTATTCCATTGGTTGGTGTGGACAGAATAAGATTTGGAATGAAAAGAAGCGAAGTCAGATTGGTTTGGGGAGATGCTGTGGAATTCCGGAAAACACCTCAATCAGAAACGATGACTGATGATTTTGGATTTGATGCAATTTTTATGACATCAGGTGCAGATGCAACAATTGATTTGGCATTAAAAACTGTCAGAAGCGGAGGAAAAATTTTGATATTTGCAAGCACTCCAAAAAACTTCGGATATGCAAATAATGAAATTTATTACCGTGAATTGACCGTAACAAGCAGTTATTCGTCCTCTTCTGCTGATTTGGAAGATGCGTTTAACTTCCTTCAAAACAACAGGGTCAAAGTCCACGGTTTGACGACTGTTTACCCTCTTGAAAAACTCAATGAGGCAATCACTGACACCCTTTCGAACAAAATTATGAAGGCTTATATAAAATTATGAAAATGAACGCTGTCAGGTTTTATGCACCTGAAAATATAAAATACGAAGAAACAGACATCAAAGACCCAAAAAACGGTGAGGTCAGAGTAAAAATCGAGGCGGCATTAACTTGCGGAACAGATTTGAAAACATACCGCCGTGGCCACCCAGTTTTGATAAAGAAAACACCGTCAGGATTTGGGCATGAATTTGCTGGAGTTGTCGAAGCAGTCGGCAAAAACGTAACCAATTTTGCAGTCGGAGACCGTGTGGTTGCAGCGAATTCAGCACCTTGCGGAGAATGTTATTTCTGCAAAAGAGGACTTTATAACCTTTGCGAAAATTTAGAGTTTTTAAATGGTGCTTATGCAGAGTATATCAATGTTCCGGAGAGAATTGTCAAGAAAAATATGATTCGAATTGATGACGATTTGAGTTTTGAAAAAGCAGCATTTTGTGAACCATTGGCAAATGTTGTCCACGGGATTGCAAATATGGACATTCAAAAAGGTCAAACCGTTGCGGTTGTAGGCATTGGCACAATCGGCTTGATGTTTGTAAGACTTGCAAAATTAAAAGGTGCAAAAGTCATTGCAGCAGGCAGAAATCCCTTGAAAATCAAGTTAGCAAAGGAATTTGGAGGAGCAGATGAGGTAATTGACCTTACAAAATACAAAAATCCTGACAAAATCTTGCTTTCATTGACGGAAGAAGGAAAAGGCTTCGATGCGGCGATTGAATGTGTCGGATTGCCAGAAATTTGGGAAAGAATGTTCAAACTTGTCCGAAAGGGCGGAATGATAAACCTTTTCGGAGGTTGCAAAAGCGGAACGACAATCAATATCGACACGAGACGACTTCATTATGACGAACTCAAGGTCATCGGTGTTTTCCACCATACCCCACAATATTTCCGAGATGCCTATGAACTCATTTCGTCAGGAAAAGTTGACGTTGAGAAACTCATCACACACGTTATGCCTCTATCTCAGACAGAACAAGCCTTGAAGATGGTCGCAGAAAGTAAAGCGATAAAAGTTTTATTGAAACCTTAAAAATTTCCTGTATTAAAAAATGTTGCTTGATTTCGATTGAGCAACATTTTGTTGTATATTAAGATTATATAAAGATGTGCTGTCTATGATAAAATAGTTATATGGGAAAACAAAAGGAGATTTGAATATGATACCTATTATGGATTCAAAAAGACAATATGCAAAAATCGGTGACAAGTTGGAAGAAGCCGTAGTTGAAGTAATGCGTTCAGGTTCTTACATTTTGGGCAAGAACAATAAGGCATTTGAAGAAGAATTTGCAGCATATTGCGGAACAAAATACGCTGTAGCATTGAACTCGGGTACAGATGCTCTCCACGTTGCATTGAGAGCCTTGGATATAGGCAAAGGTGATGAAGTTATCACAACCGCATTCACATTCGTTGCAACAACAGAAGCAATCGGCATTGTAGGTGCAAAACCTGTATTTGCAGATATTGACAAAGATACATTCAACATCGACCCTGAAAAAATCGAAGCGTTGATTACTCCTAACACAAAGGCAATCATTCCTGTTCACCTTTATGGTCAACCTTGCGAAATGGACAAGATTATGGACATTGCAAAACGTCATAACTTGCACGTTATCGAAGATGCTTGCCAAGGTATCGGTTCAGAATATAAAGGTCAAAAAGTTGGTTCATTCGGCACATTCGGCTGCTTCAGTTTCTACCCGACAAAGAACTTAGGTACAATGGGCGACGGCGGTATGCTCGTTATGAACGACGAAAAATTGCGTGACAGAGTTGTAGCACTCAGAAACCACGGTGGAGCAGTTCGTTATTACCACGATGAAATCGGCGTAAACTCAAGACTTGATGAAATTCAAGCAGCAATTTTAAGAATAAAACTTCCCTACGTTGACGAATGGAACGCTGCAAGAAAAGCAAACGCAGAATATTACAACGAATTGTTCGCTGATTGCGATGAAGTTGAAACACCTGTTGAATTGCACGATACAAAATGTATCTATCACCAATACACAGTAAAAGTTCCTAACCGTGATCAAGTATTTGACAAAATGAGAGAAAACGGCGTAGGCGTAATGCTTTATTACCCTGTACCGCTTCACATGCAAAAAGTTCACAAATACTTAAACATTCCTGAAATGTCACTTCCAAACACTGTTGAAGATACAAAAGTCGTTATGTCTCTTCCGATGTTCCCTGAAATCACAAAAGAAGAACAAGAAACAGTTGCTAAGACATTAAAAGCAATCGTTCGAGGCGAATTATAATCGACAGAACAAAATGATTTTAAAAAGGGCTGATGAGAATCAGTCCTTTTTTGTAGTGCAAAAAATTTATAATGCGTTATAATGTTACAAAAAGAGGACACTATGAAAAAAGTTATTTCAGCAATCATAATTTGCCTTTTGGTTCAAACAACAGTTATGGCAAAAGAAATTTATCGTTCAATCGAAGAAAAACCAAGTTTTGTAAAATTGGAATCTGTTAACCAAGTCAGTGCAGGACATATCCTTGTTGACAACTATCAAGAAGCGATTGAACTCAAAAAAAGAATTGATGACGGCGAAAGTTTTGAAAGACTTGCCGCAAAATACTCAAAATGCCCGTCAGGTCAACGTGGTGGTGCATTAGGCTCGTTCGGCAGAGGAGTTATGGTTAAACCGTTTGAAAACGCAGCCTTCAACCTTCAAGTCGGCGAAGTTTCTCAACCTGTAAAAACCCAATTCGGTTGGCACTTAATCAAGGTTTATAACAGAGGATAAAATGAGCGAATTCAAATACGCAATGGAGCGTGAAATTTACGAACAACCAGAAATTATCGAAAAGTTGCTTGATAACTACGTTTCGAGCGACAATAAAATTTTGATTGACACCCCCGAAAAAGCACAAAAAATCTGCTTTATCGCAAGCGGTTCGTCTTACCACTGTTGCGTAATCATCGCCGAAATGATGAAAACGTCATTAGGGCTTGACGCTGAAGCATTTTATTCGGGCGAATTTTTTATGTCAGACAAGGCAAACTGGAAAAAACGTCTTTTCGTATTCGTCTCACAATCAGGCGAAACGTCTGACACTCTTGCCGTGATGAAAAGAGTTTTGGAAAAAACAGACAACACGTTGTGTATTTCTAACACAATTAATTCGACAATGTGGAATTTGGCAAAGTACAAAATCTACACAATGGCAGGAAAAGAGGACAGTATCGCTTCAACAAAGGCTCTCTCGGCACAAATTTTCTGTGCAATGCTTTTGATTTTGGCAATCAGACAAAAACAGGGCGAAAATATTAATCAAGACATCTCAGAATTGAGATGTTTGCCCACATTCTTGAAAAAACAACTCAACACTCACGAAGAAATCAAAAAAATTGCCAAAGATTTATCAGAATACGATGCCATCGAAATTTTGGGCAGCAGAATTTTTTATGGACTTGCAAAAGAAGGTGCACTAAAAATCAAAGAAACTTCTTACATCAACACAACAGCGTACCCGTCAGGCGAATTTATGCACGGTCACGTTGCGATTTTGAACAGAAAATCTGCCGTCCTCATTTTAGTCGACGAAATTCATCACGGCATTTGCATAAACAATATCAAAAAAATCTACAAGTCCTACAATCCTTATATGGTAACGATTGCGGACAAAAATGCCCCCGAATATTTTAACGAACTTTGCAGAAAACACATCACAATTGACACGAAAATCGAAGTTCTTACCATCTTCGGAATGCTCGTCCTTTTGCAACTTCTCGCCTTCGAATGTGCAAAAGCCTTGGGCAGAAACATCGACAAACCAACCGGTTTGAGCAAAATTGTAAAAGGTTAAAATTCAAAAATACCCTCTTCAAATGAGGGTATTTTTTTGCCCAAAATCAATAGTTACAACATATTTCAAACCTCAACAAATTTGAAAAACTTATCAAAAAGTGCTAAAATATCGGCGAGGTTTTGATGAAGAAAAAGTTAAAAATTAAAGTAAAAAATAATCCTAAAAATCATAAACCAATAATTTTTTTCGCAATTACGGTTGTTTTGCTTGCTGCAATTGGGTTCTTCGAAGGAATGTATTTTCTTTTTGAAGAAAATATTTTGACCCAAAAAGGGCTTATCTCCTATCAAAACGGTCAATACAAAAATGCAGAACGATATTATAATGCCGACACTGCCCTCCAAAAACTTTTCGCCGTAACCCTCAAAGCCACAAAGGACAAGGATTTTTACGCATATTTCGAAAGCAAAGAAGAAATGATAAAATGCCTCATCGAAAGAGGAAACATCTCTAAAGCGATTAAGGAATATAAGAAATTTTTGGCGGAAGTTCAGACGAATTGCCCACATGATGAGGATATGAGCAACCTAATCAACCTGCAAATCGCAAACTGCTACGCCACTATCGGGCTTTACAACAAAGCAATTCCAATTTACGAAAAATTGCAAAATTGGTATCCTCAAAATTTAATTCAGGCATACATTGACACAAAAAATTATGAAAAAGCAAGTGCCATCATAAATACAGATGAAATCAGAGCAAAAATCGAAGAAGGGGAAGATTCTGACGCAATCGCTTTGGGCTATACGCTTTTGAACTATTACAAGGCAATCGGACGATATGACCTTGCGTGCGAAAATTACACAAAAAAGGCACCCTCGTTTGAAACGGACATCATTTCTGCACTAAATCTTGCCGATTTGAATTATCTTCAAAAAAATTATGCAAAATCGCAAGAATTGTTTGAAGAATTGCTCACCTCGGCAGCGTTTTCGCAAAATACTCGCCACAAAATTCAGTTGAAATACGCCATTTTGCTCTATGAAAGTGGAAAATCTTATCAAGCCGAAAAAGCAATCGAGGACATTTTCAAGGAACAAAAAGAATTGTTTGAATTAAGCCCCGAGATTATATGCACAAATTACACGGCGTCAAAAATTTTCGAGCAAAAATCGAAGAATTTTGCAAACACAGCACAAAAAAAATTCGACAGACTCAAATTGCCTGCCGAAAGTCTGTTTTACAACGATTTAGATTATTTTTGCAAAATTAATACTCGTTACTAAAATTCAACTTAACTTCTTGTCCCTTTTGCAAAATGAGCGGTTCACCCTTTTCAACATAAGAAAGCGGTGAGTCTTTATAAACTTTTTTAAATCCGCTGGTAATTCTGTTTGATGAATCTTCATCAGGGTTTGTAACCCCTTTGATGAACGAAACACCTTGTGAAAGCATCGGAATATTTAAAATGATACCTGCTGCTGTTTCAGCACCATTTTCAGCCAAACTTTTTGCAGCACTTTTGGGGTCAAAAGGCTTATAGAAAGAGACTTTGACCTTCAATGTTTTATCGGTCAATGGTTTTACTTTACCCTTGCCATCAGCGAGGTATGTGGGGTTGAAAACGAAGTAGCCCATACGTTTTCCCCGTTGTCCGTCGACGACTTTCGTAACGTTGCCATAAAGATATTCGCCTTCTTTAACAGAAATCATATTGTTAATTACAAGTGGTTCGTTCATTTTGACGGTAAAAGTTGTTGTGGGATTTTCTGTTGAAAATGGAAAAACAGCAATGCCAATGAATGTTTCAGCACAAGCCGAAAGTGCCGTCATAAACAATAAAGCCATTGTGCAAAATATTTTTTTCATAAATTAAACTCCATTTTGAATTGTTAACGCTTAATTAGTATCGGTAATTCTTCCAATTTATAAAAAATTTCCGAAGAATTTTTGAATTTTTCAGGATTTGAACTTACAAAAAATTTGGGTTCATATTCCTTTTTGTTTGCCAATTTATCGTTATTTTTTAAATCTTGAGCAATATAATAAACAAAATATTCGGCAGGGTCAATGAAAATATCCTTCCCTGCAAAATCCGTCAAAAGGCTTCTCAGATAAGGATAATGAGTACAACCCAAAATTATTTTATCAACATTTTGCTCAAGCACAACGTTCAAATGCTCTCTCAAAATCGGTTCATTTTCCTTTTTATTTTGAGAATGATTTTCAACCATTTCGACCCATTTGCCCGAACAACCATGTTCAAAAACCTCAAGAGCCGGATTGTATTTTTGAAGTTGCTTTTTATAAGCATGAGAATTCGCAGTCGCCTCTGTCGAAAGCGTACCGATTTTCTTCTCGTCCATATCCGCAATAACCTTGCATGCCGTTTGAATTACAGGATAAAGCGTAAAATCATAATCTTCTTTCAATGTATCATAAGCAACCGCAGACGTTGTATTGCAAGCCATTACAACCGCTTTAACATTTTGTTCCTTGAAAAAATTCATAATTTTGTGAGTTATTGTAAGCAATTCTTCACGAGATTTTGTGCCGTACGGAATATTTTCCGTATCTCCAAAATAGAGATAGTTCTCGTTTGGAAGCAATTTGACCAGTTTCGAAAATACCGTCAAGCCACCAATACCAGAATCATATACTCCTATAGGACGATTATCCATTTATTTTGTTCCTGTTTTCTTTTTCTTTTCAAAATATTTGTTTATGCCGTCAGCAATGGCTTTTGCAAACTTTTCCTGTTGTTCTGGCAAAAGCAAAAGGTTTCTTTCATCATCGTTCGAAATGAAACCCAATTCGAGCAATACTGAAGGTTGATTTGTATGTCTGATTACATAAAATCTTGACTTCAAAATGCCTCTATTTGTTTCCGCAATTTCAGAAGTCATTGCTTCATGAATTGATTTTGCAAGATCCAAACTATCATCTTTGAAATAATGGGTTTCAATACCGTGTGCACTTGCGTTTTCGCTGGAATTAATGTGAACGCTGACAAAAATGTCAGGCTTTTTGTTGTTAGAAATTACAACTCTGTCCTCGAGCGAAACGAATTTGTCGTCAGTTCTTGTCATTATGACTGTCGCACCTTGGGCTTTAAGGTTTCTTTCGATTTTTTTAGCAATGCTTATGGTCATATTTTTTTCCATAACATTGTTTCGCATTGCCCCTGGGTCATAGCCGCCATGTCCTGGGTCGAGAACTACAACTCTACCGTGAAAATCATTTTTTGTTTGTGCAACTGTGACAACTTGTTGTGGACTTTTTACGGTAAAGACCAACTTTGTCGCATTCAAGTTTTCGAGACAATCTAACGTCGATTTTTGTTTCAACGGAATATTAACTTTCACACCGATTGCACTGATTTTTTTGACGGAAACATTTTGAATATGACCAGTCTGGAATTTTTTCTCAAGAGCGGGAACATTATCAACGTTAACATTGTATAAAATCAAGTCAACAGAACCATTTCGACGTTTTATCGAATAAACAATCGGGTCGCTGAAAGAAAGAGAGAATTTATCAACATCTTTTTGGCTTTCCTTTTTAGCACTCAAACTTGCCGCAACAAGACTGGAAGTGTTTGGAAACAGATGAAATCCTCCGATTTTATCCTCTCTTGCGAGCAAAATATTTTGTAAATCGTTTCCACAAATCGCAAGATACTTTTCAGGGTTGGGTGAAGTTATGACAAGTCGAACCTTTGTCGGCTCAAATTGCCCTATTTTCACGTTTTCATTCAGACTCAACTGAAAAACTTTATTACGAAGTTTCGTCGCAAGCACCGCATTTGGAATATCAAAAACTACCCGTTGGTAAGTCGAACCTTCAGCAGGTGAAAGATAAAAAGGCTTTTCAAAGTTATAAATCCCTGTTCCTGCAAGCAATAACGCACCATTTTTAGCATAAACGTTCGAAATAAAATACCTCGAGCGTAATTTCGATTCATAAAGCGGTTGATTTATTCTGACAGGTTCACTTTTCGGTGCGACAGTGCCATTTTCGCCCTGATTAGCGATTTGAGCAGGTTGAGGTTGAGCCACAACTATCGATTCATTGACCTTAACTTTTTCAAAATAATCATAAGAATCCGAACGAACTTCCCGATAAACAGGGGTCATAAAGTCTTGTGAATGTTTGATATTTTGCAATTTCACAATGATACTTCCGCCAACTGTCATAATTTTCACGTCTTCAGGCTTCAACTTTGAAGAGCAAGTCATAACGACACGAACGGTGTAGGGATTTGTCGAAAATTGAGAAATTTTTAGATTTTCTAATTTTCCATAAGTAAAATCAAAAGAACCTCGTTTTCTTGTCAGAACTGCATTTTCGATATCAAAAAACATTCTGTCGGGATTTTGAAGATAGCCTTTTTTGATTTTAATAGTATTTTCAGAAGTGTTGCTCGTTGAAATAAAAACAACACTATCAGAACTGTCAAAAACGACATCGTTGACTTTGATTGGAGAAGCGTACGCAACTTGCAAACAAAGGCAAACAAATATTATCAGATATTTTACAAACGATTTTATCATACTTTGATGATATATCATTCAGGCAAAATTGCCAATTTTGTAAAACTCTGAAATAAAAAAAAAGACTTGCATAAGCAGTCTTTTAAATCTTCTCTATCTACTTTCGTCTTTACTTCTTGTTTAAACTTTTACGTTGAATGTAGGTCTTTCTTGACCTTGACGCATTGTAGCACCCAACGAATAAGCCATTCTGTGATATTTTTCGATTTCTGCTTGGACATCGCCACTGAAAACGTTGTCTGCCTTTTCGAAATAATCTTCCATAGGTTTCCAAAGGTTATTAACTGTCTTAACAGCAGTTTCTTTTGCTTGTTGCAACGTTCTTGTAGGAACTTGTACGTTCAAGCCAAATGGTCTATTAAAAAATCCTGTTGTGTTGTTTTCAAGCATTTTGTTTATCCTTACCTACATGTTTATTATCGGCAGTTCCTTTATAAACTTTAGCAGATAATTAAGAAATGTTAAGGGTTAAAAAGATGATTTTTTTAAGAATTGAAATTTTTTCTCTCATCTTTGTTATAATTATCAAATGAAAAAGGTCAATTTGCGGGAAAAATTAAGCACAGAAGTATTCGAGGCGATTTCAGAATGTATGAAAATTTCTGAAATTTGCGGGATAAAAATTTATCTTGTAGGAGGAATCGTAAGAGATATTTTGCTCTCGAAACGCTTACACGACGTGGATATTACCGTCGAAGGAAATGCTAAAGAATTTGTCGAAATTTTAGATTGTTACATCAAAACAAAATCCGTAAAATACAATGAAACCTTGCCAACAGCGAAAGTCGTTTTTTCAAACGGGGTTGAGATTGACTTTGCCTCGACAAGACAAGAGGTTTACGACAATTTCGGCGATTTGCCAAGAATTGTCAAAACAGGCTGCTCGCTCGAAGAGGACATCAAAAGACGTGATTTTACAGTAAATTCACTCATTGTTTCTTTGAACAAAGAAAATCTATTTGAGTTAATCGATCTCACAAACGGACTTGAAGATTTGAAGAATAAAAAACTTCGAATTTTGCACAAAAAATCATTTTTAGACGACCCATCAAGAATGATTAGAGGATTGAAATTCGCTCAGCGATTGAATTTTACCCTTGAAGAAGAAACAAAAAAACTTCAAGAAGAATATCTTAAAAATCCACTTGAAAATATTCCGCTAAAAAGAGTCGAAAAAGAAATCGTTGACTTGTTTTCGCTCAATTTTGCATCTTGTTTTGATGAATTTGTCGCCCAAAAATTATACAAAATTTTTGGGGTAGATTTTACCGAAAAAATCACAGGATTTGATTTAAAAATGGCATTATTTGACTATAAAATCGATGAAAACGACATCTGGCGTTTATATTTTCTTCCTGTTTTTTCAAAATCAGAAATTCCGCCCAAAACAAATTTGACGGTTCGGGAGAAAAAAATTGTTGAAAATATCCACGAATTTTTGAAAAATAAGCCGATTTTTGAAGATAATTTTTCGATTTTTGAATATTTTAAGGACAAAGATTATCTATCTGCCATTTTTTATGGGATTTTTATTAACAAAAAAATTGCGAAAAAATATTTCAAAAACAAAAATACAAAAATCGAAATCACAGGCAATGACTTAATCAATGAAGGTTTTGAACAAGGAAGAATTTTCTCCGAAATTCAAACAGCCGTTCTAAAAGAAAAACTAAACAACGGACTTAAAAACAAAAATGAAGAATTGGATTTTGTCCGAAAAAATTACCCAAACAAACGATAATTGTGGTAAAATTAACCTTGGGGGCAAAATGAATTCTTTTGATATTGAAGAAACCGTTGCAATTTTTAAAGAGGAAAGTAAGTCGATTTTGACCGATTTTGTGCATCAACTTTCAACGTATGAAAAAAATAAAGATATCGAAATTATAACAAAATTGATGCGTGATGCCCACTCAATAAAGGGTTCTGCGGGAATTGTCGGACTTACTGACGTTCAAAAACTTGCACACTCGGCAGAAGATTTGCTCGCTGAAATTAAAAATGAACAACTTTCTGACCAAAAAATCGCCGATAACATTGCAGAAATCAAAATTATTGTCGCAGAAATTACAAAATCTATAAAAAGTTTAGACGAAAATGGCTCTTTTGAGGACAAAATCAACGAAATTTTAAAATACATTCCGTCCCTCAAAACCGACAAAGTAACAGCATTTCCGCTATTAAAACTCACAAATTCTTTAACACAAGATAATCCCGAAATCGATGAAATTTTAAAAATTTGTGCAAAAATTTTCGAGAAAATACAAAATTGCGAAAAAACAGACAACAACTTAATCAATACCCTTTCGGCAACGTTTAAAATCATAAAAAAAGTTGTTTGTGACGGTAGCAAGTCTGAGGACTTATTTTTCCTCAAACAACGTATATCCATTGCTGAACAGATGATTAACGTTCAGTCGCCCGCAAGACCGTACCCACAAAAAACAAAAAACAACATTACAGATATCTTAAAAACCTTGGGACAAGGCTCTATCAGGACACTTCGAATTGAATCTGACAAGTTAGACAAATTATTCGTAAATGTCGGAAACCTCTGCAACATGACTGGAAAAGCCCACAAAAATTTCGAAAACCTTTCGGAATTGACAACAAAATTTTCCTCAAAAATGTTCGAGTTAGAAAAAAGTTTGAACGACCTGAAAACGCTTGCAAACAGTGAAACAGGGTCAAAAAATCTTATTCAAAAATTAACAAAAGAAATTCAAAAAAATCAGCAAAATTTATCCGAAATTCAACAAATGTTTTGCGATTACGAAAAAATTAACGCCGAAGAATCGGAAATGTTTTCAAAAGTTGAAAAATATCTTTCAAATGTGACAAAAACCGTTCAGGGCGTGCGTATGCTCCCTATTGGTGTTATTTTGCACATGTACCCGAGAATGGTCAGAGATATTGCCCAAAATGAGCAAAAAGAAGTCGACATCGAAATCACGGGGGCAGAAGTCAGCGTCGACAAGCAAATTCTCGACGAAATTAAAACTCCAATTATTCATCTTCTTCGAAATTCTGTCGACCACGGCACAGAACTTCCCGAAGAACGTGAACAAAAAGGCAAGCCCCGTGCTGGTTTAATCTCTGTTGCGGCAAAAAAATCAGGTCAAACTTTGACAATTTCTGTCAAAGATGACGGCTGCGGCATAAATTTTGAAAAAATCAAACAAAAAGCCATCGCCGATAATTTTCTCACAAAAGAAGAAGCCCAAACCGCAAACAAATCAGACCTTTTGAACCTCATTCTTCAAGCAGGTTTCACAACCCAAGACCATGTCACAGAAATTTCTGGCAGAGGAATGGGACTTGATATCGTTGACTCAAAAATCAAAGAATTGGGAGGAAATATAAAAATCAACACTGAAGAAGGTTCAGGCACTGAAATTCTTCTCGAAATTCCTTTAAACACGTCGACTTGCACTATCAATCCACAAGAAAAACATCACGAAAAAACAAAAAAAGTTGTCGTCATTGACGATTCTCAAACAACAAAAATGTATTTTTCAAAAATACTCCAAAATGCAGGCTACAACACGCTTGCCTTCAATAATCCTATCGAAGGTCTGAAAGAAATTCAACAAAATGGTTGCGACCTTTTAATCAGCGACATCGAAATGCCCGAAATGAACGGTGTCGAACTCATCTCGCAACTCCGCCAAAACGAAAAATTCAAAAATCTTCCAATTATTACTATCTCAATGCTTCCAATCGAAGAAACTCAAAAAATGTTCGGCGACATTTTTGTCGATTTTATGCTCAACAAATCGGATTTCAACGAACAAAAACTCCTCGACAAAGTCAAATCACTCGTCGGTTAAAAAATAAAGTATTAAAAAAGTCGCCCTTTCGAGCGACTTTCAAACCTATTTATTAAACACGTCTTTTGCGTGCTGCTTCTGATTTACGTTTTCTTTTGATACTCGGTTTTTCGTATCTTTCACGTTTTTTGATTTCAGACAAAATTCCTGCTTTTTGGACTTTTTTCTTAAATCTTTTTAAAGCTACTTCGATGTTTTCGTTTTCACCTACTCTGATTTCCGGCATTTATTTTCACCACCTTCTGCTTTTAGTATTATTCGCAAAATTAATTTAACACAGAAGTATTTATTTTTCAAGGGTTTTATCGCTCATGCCCGTTTTCTGTTCACAAAACAAAACAAATCAAATCAACAACATACTTTCATTATTTTAGCTCTACTTTTCAAAAATAAAAGCCCTCATTTCTGAGAGCCTTTATTCAAAAAGTTTTGTTAAAAAACTATTTTTGTGAGTTTTCAACTGCAACTGCAACTGCTACTGTTGCACCAACCATCGGGTTGTTGCCCATACCGATTACGCCCATCATTTCAACGTGAGCAGGAACTGATGATGAACCTGCAAATTGAGCGTCACCGTGCATTCTGCCCATTGTATCTGTCATACCGTATGACGCAGGACCTGCTGCAACGTTATCAGGGTGAAGTGTTCTGCCTGTGCCGCCGCCTGATGCTACTGAGAAGTATTTTCTACCGTTTTCCCAGCACCATTTTTTGTATGTACCTGCAACAGGGTGTTGGAATCTTGTCGGGTTAGTTGAGTTACCTGTGATTGATACATCAACACCTTCTTTAATCATGATTGCAACGCCTTCTGATACATCGTCTGCACCGTAGCATTTTACTTTTGCTCTTTCACCATCTGAGAACGGAGTTTCTTTCAAAACTTTCAATTCGCAAGTTTTATAATCATATTGAGTTTCAACTGATGTGAAACCGTTGATTCTTGAAATGATGTATGCAGCATCTTTTCCAAGACCGTTCAAGATTACTCTCAAAGGCTCTTTTCTAACTTTGTTAGCGTTTCTTGCAATACCGATAGCACCTTCTGCTGCTGCAAATGATTCGTGACCAGCCAAGAAACAGAAACATTTTGTTTCTTCTCTCAAAAGCATTGCTGCCAAATTGCCGTGACCGATGCACCAACTGATCCGGGAACTGCAAATGCTTGCAAGCCCAAACCGATTGCTTCTGCTGCTTCTGCTGCTTTTTTGATACCCTTTTTGAGTGCAATCGCACAACCCAAAGTGTATGCCCATACAGCGTTTTCAAATGCGATAGGTTGAATACCTTTTACGATTTCATCAACATTGATTCCCTTTTCATCGCAAATTGCTTTTGCTTCTTCTAATGAAGAGATACCATATTCTTTAAGTGCGGCTTCAATAGTAGCCTCACGTCTGTCTTTTCCTTCGAATTCTACCATTTTACACCTCTTATTCTTTTCTGGGGTCTATAACTTTGACTGCATCTGCAAATCTGCCGTATGTACCAACATTGCTTTCAAATGCTGTTTTGAAATCAACACCTTTCTTAAGTGCTGCGGTAAATTTGCCAAGGTGAATGAACTTATAACCGATAACTTCGTTATTTGCGTCCAAACCTAATTCAAGGATATAACCTTCAGCAAGTTCCAAGTATCTTGCACCCTTTTCTTTTGTTGAGTGGATTGTACCAACTTGTGAACGAAGGCCTTTGCCCAAGTCTTCAAGACCTGCACCAATCGGCAAGCCGTTTTCTGAGAACGCTGTTTGTGTTCTGCCGTAAACGATTTGCAAGAACAATTCTCTCATTGCTACGTTGATTGCATCGCAAACGAGGTCAGTGTTCAATGCTTCAAGAATTGTTTTGCCGGGGAGAATTTCACCAGCCATTGCTGCTGAGTGAGTCATGCCAGAGCAACCGATTGTTTCTACCAATGCTTCTTGAATAATACCTTCTTTTACGTTCAATGTAAGTTTGCAAGTACCTTGTTGCGGTGCACAGCAACCACAACCGTGTGTTAAACCTGAAATTTGTTCAATTCTTTTTACCTTTGTCCATTCGCCTTCTTGAGGAATCGGAGCAGGTTCATGTTTTGCACCCTTGCAAATGCAACACATATCTTGAACTTCTTTTGTTATTTGAATTGCCACTTTGTTTCTCCTTCTTCAAAATGTTCTGCATTTCTCATGAATATTATATCGGCTAAACCCTTTCAAGCAAGTTTTATTTTATCAATCGGATAATATTTTTTGATTTAAAATTTTCGCAAAAAAAATAATCGGACAAACATCTTGCCCGATTATTAATATCTATCTGCTTGTTGATTATTTCAAATCTATCAATTTTTTATTCAACTGAATTTCGTGAAAATCAGCATCCGCAAAATCTGTCGATTGTTCCAACATTTCTGCATCAATTGCTCTATGTCTCGGAAGAGAAGAAGGATTCTTCAAACCTTCATTAGAAATGAAAAACAACAATCCAATGTATGATGAAATTACAAGTGCCATCAACAATAAATTTCTGTAAATTGTACTTTTCATATTAACCATTCTTTCAATCTTGATAACATGAGTGTAGTACAAAAATATTTTTTAGAACCATTTTACTAAAAAACTTTTCAAATCTTTACCATAATAATAACTCGACATAGTATCGGTTGATTCTTCTGGGTATTCGATGTTGTAAACAGTGTTTTTGAAGGCTTCGTCATTAAATTTTCCGCCACCATCAAGTGTCGCCGTCGTGACTGTCGGAAGTTTCGCCAAAATTTCTTGTCTTTCTGCAACGGCAAGTCTTTCCCACTCTTTATTCTTTTTCAAATGTTTTTTGAAATAGTTATAAATAATCAAATTTTTTCCATAAATCGATTTTTCTGCCTTATAAGAAAAAATATCTTCACATTTTACAAACTTAATCGCAACCAAATAAGGAACATCGAAGTCCAAAGATTGTGCAAAACACTGATTAAAGAACACAAAACGACCTTCTATCAAGTGAAGAATTGTTTTTCCGTTCTCATTGTATTCATAAAGATAATGAACAGGCAAAAACGTCAAATTTTCCAAGCAAGAACGCCCTTTGTCGTTTCCGGGGTTAGAATCTTGATAAACAGTATTGAGCATTACCTTATCAAGTTTTGCCCTTCTGAGTTCAAGATATGTCGGCTTGAATGACTTAACCAATCTAACATCTTTCGCCGTAGGAGACATTTTCATTATGGCTGCTGCAAAATATGTTTCAGGGTTGGGTTTCGTCAATTTTTTATTGAAATAATAATCACTTCCGTTATCCGTTTCCATTTGAGGTGAAAAGAATTGGCACTCAACGATTTCGTTTGGATTTACCGTCGCAACAAAATACGTCAACAAGTTTGGAATACTTTTAGGATTATAAAAAACTTTTCCAAGTGGAATCCAATTTTTCGGATACGAAAATTGCACAACGTCCTTATAATACTTCTTGTCAGGCAATGCAACCGATTTGTAAAACAATCTGTTGAATGTTCTTACGCCAAGACAGAACAAAACTATCAAAATAAGCAAAATTACTGAGACAACCGTATTTTTTCCGATTTTTATCCCGATGTCCTCTCTTTTTTGCATTTCAGAATTTTGATTTTCGGTATTTTCTGTCGAATTTTCAGCCATAACGCCCTCATTTTTTTTAATCATATCATATTTTTTAAAATAATAATAATTTTTAAAAGCACTTTGTATGATAATTGACAATTTTTTAAAATAATGTGAAAATTAAAAACGTTAATCTTACAGGAGAAAAAAATGAAAAAAATATTATCAACATTGGGCTTGCTTACAGTTATGGCACTTCCTTCAGTTGCCGCAGAAAAATACGGTATCGTTAACGTTGACTACGTTATGAGCAAATATCCGGCCGCTCTTCAAGCCAATGATGCAATCAGACGTCAAGAAACTGAAATCCAAAAATTCCTTCTCGATGCAAGAAAAGATTTGGAGAAAACTCCAGAATCACAACGTAAAGCAAAAGAAGAAAAATATAATAAAGAATTGCAAACAAAAGCAATGGCTTTGAGACAACAAGAAGAAAAGAAAGGTCAAGAACTTTTCAATAAATTTGACGCTGCTGTTAAAGCGGTCGCAAGAGAAAACGGCTTCACACTCATCGTGCCTGCGGCTCTTTACGGTGCCTCAGACATTTCTGATTTGGTTATAAAAAAATTAAATTCAAAATAATTGTGGATTTTTAATTACATTAAAAAAAGACGGATTTTTTAAGTCCGTCTTTTTATTTTAAAATTTTAATT
>OMSS01000218.1 GCA_900313795.1 uncultured bacterium
CAAAACACTCACAACATGCTTAAACAACAACGTATTCAACAAAACATTGAAGCCTTGAAGAATAAAAATAAACCAACAAATTAATTCGAAACTTTGTTTTGGCGTTGTTTTAACATGTCCTCAAACTCAGCCATAGCATCAATTCCGACGATTTGTTCAAGTGCTGCTCGCTTCGACAAAAAATCAAGTTCAATCGATTGTTTTCTCTCAAGAGCAGTTCTATAATAAGCATCTGCAATCATTTCAAGTTCACGACCTTGATTTTTGACTAATTCCAAATACTGATAACGGTTGATAACATTGACTTTTGCCCGTTCAGCAGCAACGAGTGCAGTCATATAATCGATATAATAATTAATTAAACGTTTTTGCAAATCGTCAACCCGTTTCAAAAGCATAATCATATCAGCATCGGTAACTTTAGTGTATTTGTAATTCAATTCTTTGTCATCTGTCGAAAGTGAATTAATCAAAGCACCACTCATAATGGCTGATGTCGCCGCAACCGGGTTCATAAAACCAGCCCCTGCCATTGACGAAAATCCTGCCAACGGTCTGATTACTTTTTTGATAATCGTTTCATCGGGCTTGTCAGCATCTGGATTTGAAAGTTTATAAATCGTAAATTTTACCGTCTCAGATTTTGACGCCGCACCTGCCCAAAGTACCGCAATGTCAGCAACCATCGTCTCTCTGTCGATGTCGACCATCTTGCTCAACTCTTTTGAAAGTTCTTTTAATGTCGAATCAGCATAAGTTTTACTTTTGGTTATTTCCCTTGCGTACTTTGCCCTTTGAGCCTCGTACGTTTCAATTTTTTTAATTTTATATTCCAATTCAGGACTCGAACTTGTTCCGAGTCTGTATGACGGACTTTTTGGAATGACAACATCGTCAAGCGTTTCCGCCGCAAAAGTCGGAGCGGATAAAATCGATATTAAAAATAAAATTTTTAACAATTTATTGAACATTTTTCATCGACTCCGGATTGATAATTGTGTTTTTAAACGCAAATTGCGTCAAATGAAGTTTTTCGACCGTTTTTGCCCCAGCAAGTCTTTCTAATTCAAGGTAATATTTTTTTGCCTCTTGTTCTTCATAATACTCGTTAAGAAGCATGTCCTCATACATTGCAGAAGAAATAATCAACTCAAGTGCATCACGGGTTTTGAGTGCTTGCGAATAATTTTTGTTATACAAAATAATTCTCGAACGGGTATCTTTGAGTTTGTTTAATGCACCTTTGTAACCGTAATATGCCGAAATGATTGTATCTTGCAACCCTTCAATCGTTCCTGCAAGTTCAATCAACTCAGTATCTGAAATCATCTCACGTTGCGGCATAGAACCTTTGTTGAGAAAATTATTAATCAATTTTCCAGTGGCAAAAGACGCCGTCTGAATAGTTGAATCAGTTCCTGCAAGTGCAGGCAAAAACGATGCCCCATAAACAACCGCCGAGAGTGTCTTTGCGGCAATAGAAGAGTGCAAACGTCTTTGACCTTCAGGAGTGTTCAACTTTTGCATAGTGAATTTGATTAATTTATTGGCATCAACTGTCGCCTGCCAAAGCATCTCGATGTCCTCAATTTCGCTTTCCTGCTGCATTGAAACAAGTTCATTGAACTGTTCTTTTTTGTTGATAACCATCTGCTTGGTCTGTTTTTTTTCAACAGGGTGCAAATTCAACGTCTGCTTTTGTATTACGGGCAACATAATTTCTTCTTCGGCAAGTGCTATCCCCGAAGTTAGCGTCAAAAATAAAATTGTGCCTAATAATTTCTTCATCTATATAATTTTATCTCACATTTTCTGTTATTTACAATTTTTTCTAATTTTCCGTAAAAAAAACTTAATATCTTTTAAAATAAATATATTAAAGGTATAATCAGAAAATCAAGGAGAAAAACATGAACACGATTAATACCGTAAAATTAAGAGATTTCGAAATCGGCGGAGACAAACTGACAATCTTGGCAGGCCCTTGTGCTATGGAAAGCAAAGATATTTTGTTCTCAGCAGCAGAAGCATTGAAAAAAATTACAGACGACATCGGCGTAAACTTTGTCTTCAAATGCTCT
>OMSS01000030.1 GCA_900313795.1 uncultured bacterium
AAAAGTTTTCTTTTTTCTTTCAAATTTTTTACAATAAATTTCAACGCAATCAACATCACCGCTAAAACAGCAAAATATAGCCAGTTTTCAACGATAACAGTTTGGAAATATGCAGATACCATATTCGGAAAGTCAGAAATCAACATTCGAAGCGTAAGATGGTTATCCCTTTCCCCAAACCAGTTTCTAAAATTCGGTGTCAAAAACAACACTAAATTGAAAATCAAAATGCCTTTGTATATAGCCCAGTATTTCTTTCTGTCGATATCATTGTTCACAAACCACTTGTGCAAATAATATCCAACATAAAGCCCCAAGCAGATTATAAACCTCGGAAACTCATGAGAACAAGATACAAAAATAAACAACACTAATAGTGTTATCCGTTCTCGCAAGGACGTTTCAGGATATAAGTTTTTGACATAAATTTTTTCAAAAGAATTTGCAAACAAAATAAAAAACAAAGGAAGCAAGATGTATGACAGCGAAAAACTATCGTTCATCGGAGCCCACTTAAATCCGCCATAATCCAGTGCTTGCAAAACAATTGGAAAAATTGGCAATGTCCACAAAACGGCATATTTAGGATTAAAATATTTTGTAAAATTTTCCCGAATCGCAAAGAAAAACGCTACATATACACCAAAAATCACAATCCAATAAAAATATTTATAAAACATTTGTGGGTGAACATTAAACATCAGTGGCAAAAATCTATTGCACATGCAAAAAATCGGCGAAAAAATAAACCACGAGTGGTCATTTTGCAAAAACGGTTGCCAAAAACCGTTTTCAGAATACCAATTCCAACTTGCACTGTCACCATACAGCGTAAAATCGACGAAAAACGGTCTCATAACACAATAAATGACCAAAATAACCAAAATGTATAATGAAATATTAATAATTTTTTGCTTTTTCGTATCCATATCTCGATTTTAACACAAAACGGCAATTTCTGTCACCAAAGGGTTTAATTATTTCATTTTTATAAAAAATTTTATCGTTTGAAAAAATGCTTTTGCTGCCGATTTAAAAAGTTTCATCTTTTGTATCGAAACCGTTCCCGTAGAACGATTTTTCCACTCAACAGGGATTTCGGAAAATTTAATGTTATTCCTGTTTACAAACCCGGAAACAATGATGTTTGGCGAAAAAGTATCACTTTCATTTTTCAAAAACAAATCCTTAAAAACTGATGTTTTCATCAATCTGTATGGACAATTTACGTCCGAAACCCCCTTGCCACAAAGAATTTGAGTAATTATTTTGGCAACATTACTAATAATTTTTCGTGAAGCATCACGGTTTTTATAGAATCTTTTTCCTATCAAAAAGTCGTAATCACAACGGTTTTTCCACAATTCAACAAAGCCTTCTGTGCCAAGTTCGTTGTCGGAATCTGTTTGAAAAATCCATTCGTAATTTTCGGCACAATCCCTGTAACCTTGCAGAATTGTAGGACCGTGACCAGAATTTTTTTTGTCTCTCACAATCAAACGAGAATTGTTTTCGGCATTTTTTCTCAAAATTTCGAGCGATTTGTCCTTAGAACCGTCGTTGTATGCAAGAATTTCAAAATCGATATCCAAACCCTCAAAAACGTTCGTCCAGTCGTTAATGACGTTTTCGAGGATTTCTTCTTCGTTATAAACTGGCATTATAAGTGCTAATTCCTTCATAACGCTCCTTGCAATTTTTCAAAAGTTTCTAAAGCGTCCTTGACGGTTGTATCCATATCCATATATCGGTACAACCCAAGCCTGCCACCTAAAATCAGGTTTTTATTTTGAGAACTTTTTTCTCTATATTTTTCGTAAATTTTCAAATTTTTCTCTGTCGCAACAGGGTAAAAAACTTCGTCATCTTTTTGTGCTTTTTTCGGAATTTCAAAGCACACAAGCGTTTTCGGGGTTTCAAAGATTTCTCTCCGTTCAAGATGAAGATGCTTAAACTCGTGAGTTCTCGTTTGTGGGACTATTTTGTCAGAATAATTCATCACGGACGTTCCCTGATAATCTTTGACGTTATATCGTTCAAACTTAAAATCAAGCCCAATCCAGTCAAGAGTACCAAATTCATAATCAAAAAGTTGGTCGATTTTGCCCGTATAAATTATTTTGCAATTTGGATTAATTTTATCTTTTATGTCAAAAAAGTCCGTGTTTAAAAGGATTGAAATGTTTTCATTGTCGAGCATATTTTGAAAAAGTTTTGTCCAACCATCAACAGGAATTCCTTCAAAATCGTCCTCAAAATAACTTGTTCTGAAATTTCTTCTAACAGGAAGCCGATCGAAAATGCTTGAAGGCAAGTCTTTTGCGTCACAATTCCATTGTTTTTCCGTGTAATTTTTTATAAACGCTTCGTATAGTGGTCTGCCAATTTGCGAAATCGCCTTTTCCTCAAGGTTTTTAGGCTCATATATTCCCGATTTTTCAATTTCTTTATCAAGAAATTTTGCTGCTTCATAAGGTTGCAAATTCAGCCCGTAAAAATCGTTTATCGTAAGCAAATTTATGGGCATAATGTAGTGTTTGCCCTTATGAACAGTAATGACTTTGTGCCTGTAAGTATTGAATTTGCCAAATTTATTCAGGTAGTCCCAAACTTTTTTCGAACTCGTATGAAAAATATGCGAACCATACTTGTGAAACTCGATATTTGTCTCTTTATCCACGTCAGAATAGCAGTTTCCGCCAATATGATTTCTCTTGTCGATAATTGAAACTTTTTTGTCTAAAACGGTCGCAATACGTTCAGCAAATACACTTCCCCAAAATCCACACCCGACAACGATATAGTCCGCTTTTTCAAAATCGACCATTAAATTCTAAAACCTCATTAAATATGGTTGAAATTATAGCATTTCCGATAAATATTTGCAATAAACACAAGGAATGGCAATATCTTCCATACAAAATGGCACCTTGCACCGAAAAATCATTTACCCTCATTTGCACACAGAAAATTTATAAAAAAAAAATAAGCGAAGATTTCCCCAAAAGTTGTGTATAAAAAATTTTACAAAAAATCTAAAATTTGTAAATTTCGTGAACTTTTTTATCAAATGAGTTAAGAAATATAACAAAAATATGGCAAAAATTTTTTAATGTGCTATGTTAATTTTTGTAGAGAGCAGGAGTTTGTAATGAATAAAAAAATTCTTTTTAACTTAGCATTAATAGCGATTGCCGGCTCATTCGGCGGACTTTTAGCCGGATACGAAATGGGAATTATCTCAGGCGTTCAACTTTTTGTCGTAAAAGAATGGAATCTTTCGGCAGAATTGACTGGTATTCTTGTTTCAATCGTAATGGTCGGTTGCTTTGCTGGAGCATTGATTAACGGTGCTTTGGCAGACAAAATTGGACGAAAAAAAATCATTGGCTTAATTGGTTTATTTTACCTCATCGGTTGCTTGTGTTGCTCACACGCTCCAAATATTCAAATTTTGATTGCCGCAAGAGTCATCAACGGTGTCGCTTGTGGTCTTGCGAACGCTATCGTTCCGATGTATCTTTCGGAAATTTCTCCGAAAAAAGAACGTGGCTTGTTCGCTTCATTATACCAATTATCGTTCACCATCGGTATTTTGGCATCGTATTTAATCGGTTTTATTTTCACTTCTACGGAAAATTGGCGTGCAATGTTTATGGCTGGTGCAGGTCCTGCTGTGATTTTGCTCGTGTTGTATTTTTTCCTGTCAGAATCCCCAAGATGGTTGCTTCTCAAGGGTAGAGAAGATGAAGCAAGAGCAGTATTTGAAAAAATCGACGAGAAAGAAGAGATTGAAAACTCAATCGCTGACATTAAATCGGGCGTAAAAGAAGAAAGCGGTGCGAAAGTCGTACTCAAAAAATGGATGTTTATGCCTTTGGTTGTCGCAATCGGCATTATGATTGCACAAATTTGCACAGGTATTAACGTAATCATCTGCTATGCACCAAAAATCTTCCAAAGCGTAGGTTTTGACGATCCGTCAGCCGCAATGAAAATCACCATCGTAATTGGCGTGGTAAACTTCCTTATGACCTTTGTCGCAATGTATTTGACTGACAAAGTCGGAAGAAAACCTCTGTTGTTATCAGGTTCGATTATTATGGGATTGAGTATGTTCTTATTTGCGTTCTCAAGTTTATTCGGCACACAATTAGGCGATTGTTCAAAATGGCTTGCAGTTGCCGCAATCATTGGCTTTATTTGCTCGTTCGCATACTCAATGGGTCCTGTTGCGTGGGTATTGGTTTCGGAAATCTTCCCGCTCGAAGCAAAAGGCTTCTTGATGACCTTCCCAGTTGCAACAAACTTCATCTGCAACATAATCGTAAATGCTTTGTTCCCCGTTATGACAAAAAATATGGGCACAGGCATAACCTTCGCCATTTTCGGATTAATTTGTGTAATTTCTGTAATCTTCGTTTGGTTCTTAGTTCCTGAAACAAAAGGAATTTCGCTTGAAAAAATCGAAGAAAACTGGAAGAACGGAGTCGCTCCGAACAAATTTTAATCAAGAGAAAACAACGTTTTTTCAGAAAAATTAATATCTTTAATCAAAAAGTTTGCCATACATTTTTGAGAAATATTCTCAATTATGCATGGCAAATATTTTTCACATCTTCTATTATAACTTTCATCTGTGTCGACACAAAAATATAGCGGAAAATTCGGCTTATTCTTAGGCAAGTTCTTAAATTTTTCGCATTCGTGACAAGTCTTTACAGCCTTGTTTATATCAATAAATATCGCTTGTTCTATGTCGTCACTCATTTTTTCATGTTATCACAAGTGGGGCTTGTGGACAAGTCCGACTTGCGAAGTTGATAATTGTTCAATGAATAAATTATACCGCAAACAAATTGGAGAACGAATAAAAAATTATCGTATCAGCAAAGGGCTTTCCAGAGAGGAAGTTGCTTTTAATGTGGGAATTTCGGGTTCTTATCTTGGAATGATAGAACGAGGCGAGTATGACTTTAAGATATCAAAGTTATTTTTGATAGCGAAAGCGATGGAAATTTCGCCCGAGGATTTGATAAAAAACTTGTAGATTTGTTTGGAAAACAACCCTGTTGAAATGTTGCGGAAAGTAACTAAAAATAACAAATTTCGCATAATTATTTTACATGCCATGGGGATTATATTATAATAAACATAATAATTTTTAATTAAATTATATTTAGGGATACAAGAAAAAGGAATAGTGTAATGGAACATAGTAAGATTAAGTTATTATCTGCGGCGATAATGCTTTCAGGCTTGTTATCGGTTTCTCCTGTGCTTGCTGACGAACCGTCGGAATTTCCGATTGAAGTCAAAGACGCACAAACCGTTAACGGCGGCGGATTTAGCGAAAAAACAGGCGGTGTTTACAAAGTCATTAAAGGTGGCAGTTTGACACTTTCTCCTTCAACGGAAAACCATGTTATGGAATTCAAAAAGAACGCAACATTAGAAAACGGCGCATCTATTAACGTTGAGCAAGGTGGAAAATTGATAATCACTGACGGTGACAAAAAATATACTTTCTCAGAAAACCAAGCCGCAAACGGTGGTGCAATTTATGCAGAATTAACGAACTTTGAAAATGCTGCTATTGAGGCATTAAACGTCGCCGGTTCAACATTTAGCAAAAACCAAGCAACGACTAACGGCGGTGCAATATATGCTGCATTTGTTCCCCAAGAAGGAAACAATAACATTGTTTCCTCAGCGATTAACTCTAACGTATTTGAAGGCAATACGGCTCAAAACGGTGGTGCAGTATACGCAGAAGTTAGAGACGGAAACAAAGTAATTGCATTAGATTTCAACGCAAATAGTTTTTACAAAAACGTTGCGACAGAAAACGGTGGTGCTATCAGTGTTGTATCGTTAGGTTCAGAAAAGTTTACGACACAAATTAACAATTCTCACTTTAACGAAAACTCTGCTAAAAATGGCGGTGCTGTTTATGCACAAATCACAGAAGGTAATCAAGAAAACATATTAAATGTTGAAAACAACAATTTTGCATCAAACGTTGCAACTGAAAACGGCGGTGCTATTTACGCTGAAACAGCAGGCGAAGGAAAACTAACCGCAACTGTTTCAAACAACACCTTTAAAGAAAACCAAGCCGCAAATGGTGGTGCGATTTACGTTAAGAACACAAATTCAAATGAAGGAAGTTTGTTTGTTCTTGAAAACAACACATACAACAAAAATACCGCTTCACAAAACGGCGGTGCGATTTATGCTGATAATACTATCCTTGTTGTTGATAATTCAACATTTGAAGAAAACTCAGCAAACGGCTTAGGTGGTGCGATTTACGCTCCAAATAGTGAAGTTTTGGCAACAGATACAAACTTCTTGAACAACAGTGCAGGAAACGGTTCGGCAATTTATGCAAAAAGAATGACAATCACTGCTAAAAATCAAGATGTAAATATCTCAGGTAATAATGGTTACGCTCTTGTTTCAACGGACGGAGATATTGAATTTAACGCTGCAAAAGATAAAACAATAACTATTGATAACGATATTCTTGTTTCAAGTTCAGATTCAATAGCAATGATTGATTTCTCAAATGCAGGTACTTATCAATTCAACGGAAGAGTTGATATGGAGTCACCTTATGCAGTAGCATTGTTTTTTGATGAAGATGCATCAGGAGCAACGGTTAAATTGGGTACGGCAGCAGCAACAGGCACTTTCTGTATTCAACAAGAAGTTGCAAACGTAACTTTGGACTTGCAAAACGAACACGCAGGGGACACAATCACTGTTCCTTACCTCATTTCATTTTCAAAAGACAGCACTTTGAACGTCAAAGTTGATTATGATGTTACTGCAAATGCAATTGATAATCTCATTATCGGCGCAAATCAATACGGTTCGGGCGATGATAAAAAAGGCGGAGTTGTTCAAAATATCAATTTCGACTTGAACAACATTGAAGTTCTTCACGATGATGAAACTTGGGGTTCAGACGAATTAAAAGATACGACAAGACAAGTTCGTTACTTGACGGCAGGTTCTGATGTTGTTAATAACACAACAAAGAACGGAACTTACAGAAGCGATGATGGCGTAACTTATACATTTGCGGTTGATGAAAACGACAAAGGTCTTTTGAATATTACAAGAACAGAAGACGGAATGACTCTTGAAGAAGCAGTCGCAGATGCAGACAGAAAAGCGTACACAATCAGACGTGGCGATTATGTTCTTTCTGATGAAAGCACAGGCTTAGGTACGATAAATAAAGACAAGGCTGAATTTACAATTTACGGTCAAGGTAAATATTCTCTCGACGGCAATCAAAAAGACGGCATTGTTGTTTCAGGTAATAACCAAGAATTTGATATTATTGACGTTAATGAAATCAGAAACTTCAAAACCGCAGTCACAAACAACGGTAAGTTGAACGTTGAAAACGTAACTTTCATTAACAACGAAAAAGACCTTGTTAACACAGGCACTGCTTACATTACGAACTCAACATTGAATGGTGAAGTTGAAAACAACGGTGAATTAAACCTTTACGGAGCAAGCACCGTCAAAAACATTGTCGGAGACAAGGGTAAACTCATAATCGGAACGATTCAATCTGAAGACCCCGAAATTCCACAAACATTGACAAATTTAGTATTTGACGAAGAAAACGGAATTATCCAAAACAAAGTTACGATTAACGAAAACGGTTCGTTGGAAATTTACGCTGATAAATTGAATGCATCTGTCGTAAACAATAACGTACTGACATTGAAAGGTCATGCGGACAAAGACGTTTCCGAAAATAAAAAATATACCGAAAATGACAACAAAATCGAAGGTGACGGTACAACAAACATCGACGGCAGCATTAAAACAACGAAGAAAATCGGTTCAAAATACATCGTTGTAAATACAGACAGTTCTTTGGCTGCACAATCGGCTGAATTTGTAGGCGGTGAAGTTACAAACAACGGCGAAGTTACCTTGAACCAAGGAACTCTCGGCAACAAAATCATCGGCGGTAAACTTACCCTTGAAAATAACATTGTAACTGACGCTGACAATTTGCTTGCTGATGATATTATCAGTAACGGAAAGTTGGAATTGACGGGCGGTACGGTTACAAAAGACATCAATTCGTCAGTTGAAAACAATCTCAAAGTTATTGTTTCAGGCGATGTTAAAAACGAAGCCAATGTGAACAAGAAAATTGAAGTTAAAAGTAAAGCAAAATATACAACTTCAGCAGATAGCATTTATGATGTAAGCGATTCAATCCAAACGGCTAATCAATCAATCGTTGAACTCAATGGCGGTACTTTGAAAGAAGACAGAATATACGGTCTTGGCAGCCTTGCAATTTCTGATACCGTATATTTCGACTTCGATAACTCGGAAGCGGCTACAAAAGTTCTTCAAAACATCACCATCAATGAAGATGCAACATTTGTACCGTTTGCAACTTATACAGGTGAAAAAAATAGTATCACAGCAAAAGACAATTCGACAATCGACTTGATGAATGGAAATGTCAACCAGGTTAATTTAGCAAAATTGACTATTGCAAAAGATGATGATGTCAAAGATGTCCTCAATGTCAAAGCAGATTATAATGATACATTTAATGTCAAAGATGTTAATAGTGTTGAAGGAAACGTCAACATTTCAGAACTCGATTTGACAACTGCAGAAGATGTTGATTCTTATGAATTTACAAACACTTTGGCTGATAAAGTTACATTGAAACCCGTTGGGGTTAAGATGAATGAAAATTCAGACAAAAACGCTGTTTACTATAAGAACGACAACGGTATAGGTTCAATAAATATCGTAACGCTTGGCGGTTTGACAGAGGCAGTCAAAATTGTTAACAACGAAGGAAATGACTTGGCTTATTTAATGAAGTCTGACGAAGTTCTTGATAACGTAACCTCATTGACAGGTGGCGATATGACCGTTTTAGGCAACGGAAATTCAATCACCGGAAAAGCATTGATTGTCGGAAATGGAAACGACGAGGTAGACTTGGGCTTTGTTAATACAAACCTCAAAAACCTTGACTTAGATGAAGCAAATCAGTATTCATTAGTTGTTAATGAAAAAGCAAACGTCGCAATTTATGCAAAAGATAACGATGTAGTTGTTGCAGGTCCGATTAAATTGAACGGAACAGATGCTGATAATAACGCATTCCTCGGATTTGGTGCAAATGAAGGCAAAACAGTTACTATCGATGGAAATATTACTTCTAACAACATTGAAAACGAAGTAAACTTTGACGGTAAGGGTACAATCATTGCAAACGGCATATTTGACCCATTCACGGCTGAAGTTAACACAACATTGGTAAAAAATAATTACGACTACGCAATCACTTACAACGTCAATGAAGGCGGTGTTTTAAGATATACAAACGATAAATATTTGTACGAACAAGACAACCACGGTGTTGTTGCCGAACACGGTTTGAATACAATCAACCTCAACGGCGGTACTTTAGACCTTATGAACGGCGTTGCAAGCACAATTTCATTGGCAGATTTCAATGTACACAAAGATTCAAACCTTATGCTTGATGTTGACCTTGCAAACGCAACGATGGATAGAATTTCTACTCCTGCAACAACTGTTAACGGCAACCTCAACATCACAAAATTGAACTTGATTTCAGATGCAACAGGCGATGAAACAACAATCAACTTCACCGATGATGTAAACTTGAAAGATAAAGTTCAATACGTTGGCGAAAAAGAAGGTTTAGTCGCAAAATCACCTATTTATAGATACAACGTAGACTACAAAGCAGATAACGGCGATTTCTCATTCACAAGAAAGGGCGGTTATGAAGGCTTCAACCCAGCAGTTTACGGCTCAGCAGTAGCAATGCAAGGTCTTTATTATACACAACTTAATAACTACAACATTGCATTGGCAAACGTTGATCAAACGATGTTAAAGACAAAAGCACAACGTAATGCTGAAAAATACGGTAACAAGTAC
>OMSS01000125.1 GCA_900313795.1 uncultured bacterium
ATTTGGAATTAATTGATGCATCGTTCTCGTTAGACGGCGTTTTGGGTGCATTTGCAATAAGCAAAGATATTATTTTAATTACTATCGGGCTTGCAATCGGTGCAATGTTTGTACGTTCTTTGACTTTGTATATGGTTGAACTCAAAACCTTGAAACAATACGTCTTTCTTGAACATGGTGCACATTGGGCAATCGGATTTTTGGCGTTGATTATGTTTTATTCAACAATGCACGAAGTTCCGGAAGTTGTTACTGGTTCAACAGGTTTAATCATCGTCGGCTGGGCATTTTTTGATTCTCTTAAATATAACAAAAAACACAGAGAAATCGAACAAAAACAAATCGTCGAGAATTAATATTGCCCGAAAATATCTCTAATTTACAATTTACAACCTCAAATTCTCGTTAACAATTATTATAAATATTTGTATAAAATTGTTTAAAACTTTTGATGTGTTACAATTTTCTTGTAAAAACATTGATAACAAAGAGGTAAATAATATGGCAAACAGAGTTCTTTTATGTATTATGGACGGCTTCGGAATCAGTAACAACTGCCCGAAAGATGCTACAAAAACAGCAAAAACACCGAACATCGACGAACTTTATAAATCAGTTCCAAACATCACCATCAACGCAAGCGGTGAATTCGTCGGTCTTCCTGACGGACAAATGGGCAACTCAGAAGTAGGTCACTTAAATTTGGGTGCAGGCAGAGTTGTTTACCAAGAACTTTCAAGAATTAACAACGCTGTAAAAGACGGTTCATTCTTCAAAAACGAAGCTCTTTTGAACGCCGTTAAACACGCAAAAGACAACGATTCTTCAATCCACTTCTACGGACTTGTTTCATCGGGCGGAGTTCACAGTGCAATGGAACACCTTGAAGCACTTATCGACCTTGCAGCAAAAGAAGGTTTGAAAAAAGTTTACGTTCACGCATTCTTAGACGGCAGAGACACCCCTCCGAAGAGTGCAAAAACATTCCTTGAAAGAATTGAAAATAAATTAAAAGAACACAACTTGCCGCAAATCGCTACAATCAGCGGTCGTTACTATGCTATGGACAGAGACAATCGTTGGGACAGAGTTGAAAAAGCATACAACTGCTTGCTTTTAGGCGAAGGCGAAAAAGCAGCAAATTCACTCGAAGCAATCGATAATTCTTATGCAAAAGACACAACTGATGAGTTTGTATTACCAACAGTTACTAACTCAGACCCACAATCAAGAATTAACGACAACGATTCAATCGTGTTCTTCAACTTCCGCCCCGATAGAGCAAGAGAAATCACAAGAGCAATGACATTCACCGATTTCAACGGTTTCTACAGAAAAGCTGTTCGCAAAAACTTGAACTACGTTATGTTCACAAAATATGACGAAACATTTGACTTGCCGATAGCTTTCCCGCCGCACAAACTCACAAATATCTTGGGCGATGTTCTAGATGAAAACGGCATCAAACAATTCAGAACCGCTGAAACCGAAAAATACGCTCACGTTACATTCTTCTTCAACGGTGGCATTGAAAAAGCAGGAAAATTGGAAACAAGAGTTCTTGTAAATTCACCGAAAGTTGCAACTTATGACTTGCAACCTGAAATGAGTGCTTTCGAAGTTTGTGATAAAGTTTTGGGTGCATTAGACGACGAACAATATCAATACATTTTGGTAAACTTTGCAAACCCCGATATGGTAGGTCATACAGGCGTTTTTGAAGCAGCAGTTAAGGCTTGCGAAACAGTTGACACTTGCGTTGGCAAAATCGTTGCAAAAGCAAAAGAAAAGGGCGTTAAGATGCTCTTGACGGCTGACCACGGCAACGCTGAATGTATGGAAGATCCCGAAACTCACAAACCGTTTACAGCACACACAACAAACGTTGTTCCGTTGTTCTTAATCAACGATTCTCACGAACTCAAAAACGAAAAAGACGCTGCACTTTGCGATGTTGCACCGACAATTCTTGAACTTTTGGGAATTAAGCAACCTGCAGAAATGACTGGTCACTCGTTGTTGAAATAAGGAGAAAATATGAAAGCAGTTGCGATAAACGGTAGCCCGAGAAAAGACGGAAACACTTTCTCAATGCTAAACAAGGTGCTTGGTCGCCTCGAGGAACACGGAGTTGAAACAAAAATCATTCAAGTCGGCGGAACCAATATTCACGGTTGCAGAGCTTGTTGGGCTTGTAAAAAAATGAAAAATGGGAAATGCGTTTGCAACGATGATATTTTCAACGAAATCGTAGGAGATGCAATCGATGCAGACATAATCATTTTGGGTACTCCGTCATATTATTCAGATATGACGCCTGAATTGAAGGCTTTCATTGACAGATTCGGTCTTGTGGCAAGTGCAATCGGTGCATTAAAGCATAAGATAGGTGCAGGTATTGTCGCACAACGTCGAGGTGGCGGTGTTGCAATCCAATCAACCCTTCATCACATGTTCTTGATGAACGAAATGATAATCGTCGGTTCAACATATTGGAACATCGGATTCGGCCGTGAAAAGGGCGAAGTTAACAACGATGACGAAGCAATGGCTAATATGGAAAACCTTGCGGACAACATCTTTTGGACTCTTGAAAAAATTTCAAAATAATCCAAAAACAAAAAATCAAAAGGTCGGTTTCGAATTGTATGCCGACCTTTTTAATGCTAAAATTTTAACCTTTAACCGCACCATCATTGTGTCCGGCTATAAAATATCTTTGCATTGCAAGAAAGAAAATTACAATCGGCACGACAGAAATAATTGACCCTGCCGCAATATAACGCCAATTTGCACTAAACATACCTTGAAGGTCGTTAATTCCGACAGGCAACGTATAGAGCGATTTGTCGGTCAAAACGATACTCGGCCAGAGAAATTCGCCCCAAGAGCCAATGAATGTAAATACCGCGAGAACCGCACAGGTCGGGGCTACACAGGGCAACAAAATTTTCCACCAAATTTGAAAAATATTACAACCGTCCGCAAACGCAGCCTCTTCAAGTTCTTTTGGAACAGCCATAAACGCTTGCCGCATAAGAAAAATTCCAAATGCATTAACCGCAAACGGCAAAATCAATCCGACGTATCCTGCAAAATGTGACACCGAATCGACCATGTTCAATTTCAAAACAATCAAATAAATTGGCAACATTATCGCCTGAAAAGGAACCATAATTGTTGCTAAAATCAGATAAAAAATTAAATTTTTACCCTTAAAATTCATTCTTGCCAAAGGATATGCCGCAAGTGCTGAAAAAATCACATTCAAAACGACCGTAAATCCTGCAACAATCAAACTGTTTATAAAATATCCGACAAAATCGATTTGATGCCAAACTCCGACAAAGTTTTCAAAAGTTGGAAATTTCGGCATAAATTCAGGCGGATATTGAAAAATATTTTCAGCCTGCCCCTTTAAAGCAGTCGAAACAAGCCACAGAAACGGAAATATCGATAAAATCGATACCGTTATCAAAATCAAATGTGACAAAAATCCTTTCGTATGCCTGTTCATTAGGGTTCGTACTTTCCTTTTTCAAAAACTAAAATATTCAACGCAGAAAAGACCATAACGATTATCAACAAAACGACCGAAGCAGCCGATGCCATTGACAAATCAAGGTTTTCAAACGCCCGTTCGTAAATATAATAAACAATCGTTTTCGTAGAATCCAACGGGCCGCCACGAGTCATGACGTAAATTTCTGCAAAAACTTTCAACGCTGAAATCGTTGAAACTGTTACGACAAGAGCGATTGTCGGCATAAGATATGGAATTGTGACATTCAAATGCTTTTGGATTAATCCA
>OMSS01000138.1 GCA_900313795.1 uncultured bacterium
AGCCCCAGGGTAAACAACTCCACGGATTGCACCGCCGCCAAATATACAAATATATCTTTTTGAATCCATAAACCTATTTTTTCAAAAAAATATCCCGTCTGTCAATAGACACACGGGATAAATTTTTATCAAAAGCAAAAATTACATAACTTTTGCTTTGTCTTCTTCGGTAACACCTTTAAGAGTAAGGTTTACTCTGCCTTTGTCATCGATTTTGATAATCTTAACGATTACATCATCACCGATATTGAGGTGACCTTCGATTTTGTCGATACGTTCTTTGCAAACTTGTGAAATGTGAATCATACCGTCTTTTCCTGGTGCAAGTTCAACAAATGCACCAATCGGGATAATTCTTACAACTTTGCCTTTGATTACCATACCTTCTTCTGGACGGAAAGTTGCTTGTTTAATCATCTTAATTGCGATGTCAGCACCTTCTTTGTCGTTAGATGTGATAGTAACTCTACCGTCATCTTGAATATCGATTTCAGCACCAGATGCATCAATGATGTTTCTGATATTTTTACCACCAGGTCCGATAACTGTTCCGATATCTTCTGTCGGAATAGTCATCGTGAAGATACGAGGTGCATAAGGTGACATATCTTTTGCAGGTTCAGTGATAACTTTTCTCATTTCACCCATAATGTGCAATCTGCCACGTTTTGCTTGTTCCAAAGCACGTCTCAATGTTGCGTTTGAAATACCCTTAATCTTCATATCCATTTGAAGTGCGGTAATACCATCATCATTACCTGTTACCTTGAAATCCATATCGCCGAGGAAGTCTTCAATACCTTGAATATCTGTCAAGACGACATCGTTGTCTCCTTCTTTGATAAGACCCATTGCAACGCCACCAATCATACATTTAACAGGAACGCCTGCGTTCATCAATGCCATTGAAGTACCGCAAGTTGAACCCATTGATGTTGAACCGTTTGATTCCAAAACATCTGATGTAACTCTGATTGTATAGCCAAATTCATCTTCCGAAGGAAGTGCAGGAATGTTTGCACGTTCTGCGAGATTTCCGTGACCTACTTCACGACGTCCGGGGCCTCTGAGCGGTTTAACTTCGCCAACTGAGAATCCGGGGAAGATGTATTTGTGCATAAATCTTTTCGTTGTTTGCGGGTCAACACCGTCAAGTTCTTGAGCCATTCCAGGGCCTGCAAGTGTAACTGCTGACAAGATTTGAGTTTGTCCTCTTGTAAATACGGCTGAACCGTGTGCTCTCGGAAGAACACCAACTTCACACCAAATAGGACGAACATCTTCAACGTGTCTGCCATCTGCTCTGACACCTTCGTTTACAATCATTGCTCTCATAATTCTCTTTTCGAGGTATTTGAATTCTTCTGCAACGAAGTCGATGCCTGTTTCTGTCATCATTTTCTTAATGGGGTGTTCATCGTCAAGGTTGTCGAAGTATTCACGAGCCTTAGTTTTTGTTTCTTCAAGTTTTTGTTTTCTGTATTCTCTGTCGAAGTTGTGATATGCATCATAAACCGCATCGTAGCACATTTCTTCGAGAACTTTTTTGATTTCTGATGTATCGTTCGGGTTAACAAATTCAGGTCTTTCAACACCGCAATCTGCTGCGAATGCCATTTGAGCATCGCATTGAACAGCGATTTCTTTTTGAGCAAATTCAACTGCTGACATAATATCGTCTTCTGAAACGAATTCGCAACCTGCTTCAACCATGATGATTGAATCTTTAGTACCTGCGATAACAATATTCATATCTGATTTTTCACATTCAGAGTATGTCGGGTTTGCAATCATTTGACCGTCAATTCTTCCGACTCTAACAGCACCGACAGGGCCTTCAAAAGGAACACCTGCGAGCATTAATGCTGAAGATGCACCCAAGATTGCCAAAACGTCAGGTTGATTTTCTTGGTCTGAAGAGAATAATTGTGCAACGATTTGAATATCGTTTCTGTAACCTTTAGGGAACAAAGGTCTGATAGGTCTATCGATTAATCTTGATGCCAAGATAGCCTTATCTGACGCTTTACCTTCACTTCTGTTGTAACCGCCCGGGATTTTACCGATAGCGGACATTCTTTCTTCATAATCAATTAAGAGTGGGAAAAAATCGATTCCGACTCTTGGTTCAGGGCTAACTGCCGCATGAACAAATAACATTGTGTCGCCACATCTTACCGTAACCGATGAAGCAGCAGATTTTGCATACTTACCTGTTTCGATTACGACCGTTTTGCCTCCTATTGCAAATTCGGTTTTTTTGACTTCATTAATCATGGTCGTTTTCTTTCTTTCTTTTTCTACATGTCCATAACTGTATATTTTTATTATATCTGAAACAAAAATAAAAAGTATTATTTTAATAAGAATTATGTTTTTCTGTTATTTCGTGCGGTTTTATTGTAAAATCAGAGATATGATAGGTCATGTTGTAAAAATTATTTCGGATTTTTATTATGCGGATACGGAAATCGGCTTAATAGAATGTAAGTTGCGAGAAATTTTGAAAAAGAAATTCGAATCGGTTATTGTAGGCGATTTCGTTGAATTAGATGCACTAACGCCAGATAGCACTCAAGCATTTATTTCAAAAGTTTTTCCAAGAAAAAATTTCATCTCAAGACCGAAAGTCGCAAACATTTCTAAGGCAATCATCGTTTCTGCCCTGAAAAATCCCGACTTCGATTTTGAACAACTGAACCGCTATATCGCTCTTTGCGAATATCACAAAATCACACCTGTTCTTTGTTTTAATAAATGTGACTTAAACAAAGACGAAGCGTTGATTGAGGAAATAAAAAACATCTACGAACCATTGGGATACAAACTATTTTTTACCTCTGCAACTTTGCACATCGGAACAGAACCGCTGAGCGAGTTTATGAAAGACAATGTTTGTATTCTCTGTGGTGCATCAGGGGTTGGAAAGACAACAATCATCAACTATTTGACAGAAGGTATTCACAACCTTGCAACAAAAAATGTGAGCGAAAAAACGAAACGTGGAGTTCACACGACGAGACACTGTCAGATTTATAAAATTGATAAAAATTCTTGAATCGTCGACACTCCGGGGTTTTCGAACGTTAAGTTCAATTTTTTACTTCCAACTGATGTAAAAAAACTTTTCAAAGAAATCGATGAACTCAGCGAATGTAAATATAAAGATTGTATTCACGTTCACGAAACAGGCTGCAATGTCCTTGAAAATATGGACAAAGTTGCAAAATCGAGATATGAAAGTTACAAAAAATTTGTAGAAGAAGCAAAAGAATTTAAGCAAAAAATAAAAGACCAAGGCACAAAAGTGGAAAGCACCTCNNNNAAATTCAATAAGGGCGTGACTATGGCGAAACTTTCAGAAAACAAACGTACCGCATCAAGAAGATTGGTCAAACAAAATACAGGAAATGAGGCAAACGCTGATGAATAAACAAGAATATAAAGAAGAATATAACGTTTTAAAAAAAATTGTCGAGGAAAAATTGGACGAATACGTCCCTGTGGTTTACCCCGAAGAAATTTATAAATCGATGAAATATTCTCTTAATGCAGGCGGCAAAAGGCTTCGCCCTGTAATGGTACTCGAAACTTGCAGAATGGTTTCAGGTAGTTATGAAAACGCAATCCCGACAGCCTGTGCAATCGAAATGCTTCATACTCAAAGTTTGATTCACGACGATTTGCCATGTATGGACAACGACGATTATAGACGTGGCAAACTCACTAACCACAAGGCTTTTTCTGAAAGTACGGCAGTTCTTGCAGGAGATGCTCTTTTGAGTTTCGCCCCGAAATTAATTATCGACAAAACCCCGAAATCCGTCTCGGCTGAGCAAATTATTCAAGTTATCCGGGAATTTTGCATCGGAGCAGGCGTTGACGGAATTATTTCCGGTCAAATTGTCGATATCGATTCAGAAAACAAAGAAATTTCGCACGAAACGCTAGATTATATTCACGAATATAAAACTGCGAAATTGTTCGTACTTGCCGTAAAAGCAGGTGCAATCATTGGCGGTGCAAGAGAAAAACAAATTAATGTATTAGAAGAATTTGCAACGACTTACGGGCATGCCTTCCAAATTTATGACGATATTTTAGACGAAATCGCAACTTTGGAAGAATTGGGCAAAACCCCAGGAAAGGACGCAAATGCTCATAAGGCAACCTATACGTCACATTTCGGACTTGAAAAAGCAAAAGAAAAAGTTCACTTCCTTTGTGACAAATGTTGTGCTATACTTGGTAACAACGGTTTAAAATCGCAAATTTTAGAGGGCATTTTATCCGATATTGTTGAAAGGGTTTGTTAATGTTTTTAAATACCAGCGTTGAAGTTTTGTTTACGGCTATTGAAGCTGCGGTTATTGCACAGGTGCTGAAATTTTTGGGCTACTTGATTACCCATCAAACGATAAACTTCAAAATCCTCACAACGACAGGTGGAATGCCGAGTTCTCACTCAGCAGGCGTTGTTTCACTCGCAACAGTAGTTGGATTGGCTTGCGGTTTCTTATCGATTGAATTTGCTATTGCGACCGGCTTTGCGATGGTTGTAATGTACGATGCGGCAGGCTTGAGACGAGCAGCAGGCAAAACGGCTGCTTGCTTAAACAAAATGATGGAAGAATTTTACGAAGGCAAACCGCTCGACCCACAAAGAAAGTTGAAGGAACTTTTGGGACACACCCCGTTCGAAGTCTTTGTCGGTGCACTTTTGGGTATTGCAATTGCACTTTTAAACCACTATATTCTTTTCTAAAATGATTACATCAGATTTTAAAATATTTAATCAATTTGACGATTGCATAATCGTCGCAAAACCTACTGAGGAGATAATCTTCCTCAATTATTCTGCTGAAAAATTTTTCGGTCATATTAAAAACTTCTATAAAATTAAAAATTATTTTTCGATAGAACCCTACGGCTATATTCCAGCAGACAGCCGTAATCAGACGATTATCGACCTAATTTTTGAGTCAAAACAAAACTTTCACACGATTTGCACATACCAAGTCACGAGCGATGATTATTACACATTCCAACTTTCATCGGTAAAATCAGGCGACTACGTCATAATAAGATTTACTGACATATCGCAAAAACTCAATTACCGTGCAGTAAGCGAGGAACTTGATGCGCTTAAAATAAAGTATAAAAAACTTGAAGAAAATTCAAATAAAACAGAAAAAATGCGTGAACAAGCACAACAACACGCACTTCAAAACGCACTAATAAACAGTGTTTTCGCCAAAATCAGAAAATCAGAAAATATCGAAGCACTTTTGCAATCAGTTTTGGGCGAAATTCACGAACTTTTAGGGGCATACAAGACTTATTTTGTTCAATCCGGCACAAAATATTGCACAATAAAATTGGTCAATTCAGAGGAAGATGCGGCTGATATCAACAAAAAAATCCTTTTTGACGACCAGATTATGAAGAGTTTGAACGAATTCAAAATTTTCACCTCAGCCTGCATAACAGAAAGTTTAGACAGTGACTTTTTGCTCCGAAAAGGCACACACAGAGTCGTTATTCCGATTTCTGACGGAAAGAAAACAATCGGTGCAATCATCGCATTGACGGTAAAATCTTCTGTCGTCAAGGCGAATTTCGAACTTATGCAAATGGTCTCAGAACAGTTGACAGGTGCAGTAATCAGAACACTTTTGACCGAAAATATCAAAGAACAAAATAAAAAATTGAAAAAAACCCTCAAAGAACTTGAAGAAACGCAGTTGCAACTCATCAACTCAGAAAAACTTGCCTCGTTAGGTCAACTCGTCGCTGGCGTTGCACACGAAATCAATACGCCACTCGGTTCGATTAATTCAAACAACGAGATGATAAAAAGAATTATCGAGAAGAACATTGTTGCCCAAAACACAGACATCATAAAGGATTTGAACGAAATTGACAGTGAGGCGATTAAAAGAATTACAAACATCGTAAAATCGCTCAAAAAGTTTGTACGTCTTGACGAAGCGGAACAACAACCCGCAGACATAAACAAAGAACTCGACTTGACACTCCAACTCATCAATCACGAGGTCAAAAACAAAGTTACCGTAATCAAGAATTATTCTGAAGTTCCAATGGTAAATTGCTATGTAAACATGCTCAATCAGGTATTTATGAACATTTTGGTCAATGCTTGCCATAGCATAAAAGAAAAGGGCGAAATCGTTATCACAACAGGCGTTGAGGACAATATGCTCAAGGTTTCTATTAAAGATAACGGCTGCGGAATTTCTGAAAAAAATAAAAGCAAAATTTTCAACGTCGGGTTTACGACAAAAGGAATCGGTGCAGGAACTGGCTTGGGACTTGCAATTTCGCAAAAAATCATCGCAAAGCACAAAGGAACAATCACTTTTACATCGCAAGAAGGAGTCGGCACTGAATTTGTGGTAAAAATACCCTGTTGTTAAGTTTGTGATATAATTTTTTCGTGAGGTAAATTATGGCGATAAAAACACAAAAAGGCACAAAAGACGTACTTCCCGAAGAGAATGCACAATGGAAAAAAATTCTCGATAGTGCGTATAAAATTTTTAGACAGGCAAATTTCAAGAGAATTTCTACCCCGATTTTTGAGGCAACGGAACTCTTTCAACGAGGTGTCGGTGACAGTACAGACATTGTAAACAAAGAAATGTATTCGTTCGACAAGAATGGTCACTCTTTGACTCTTCGCCCCGAAAATACGGCGGGTGTAGTTCGTGCTTTTTTGGAACACACAATGCAACGTGACATTCAACCAGTTAAATTATGGTATTTCGGTCCGATGTTCAGATACGAACGTCCGCAAGCAGGTCGCCAACGTCAATTCCACCAAA
>OMSS01000046.1 GCA_900313795.1 uncultured bacterium
CAATGGCTGACTATTGGAAAGATGGCAAAATGTGTGACCATATGGAAGCAGACATCGATATGATGTATGACTGCTATGCAAACGGCAAAAGCATTGAAGATGCTTACGTTCCGCCAGTAGCATCTCAAGCAGAAGGTGTTAAAAATACTAAAGTCGGCGATGTTTTCCAAGTTGAAGGTCAAGACATGATTTATGTTAAAGACGGCGAAGATTCTTCTCATCAATTAAAAGTTGACAAAGAAACATTTATGGAATTGTTCCCACCGGCTCAAAGATTTGCTTGTAACCAATACGCAATCGGTGACTGCTACTGTGTTTCAACACTTAACACAGTAATGGAAGATCCTCACGCAAGAGTTGCTCTCTATGATGCTTTTGAACAAGATGGCGACGACATTCACGTTAAATACCCGAACGGAAAAGCAGACTATGTTGCACACAAAGGTCAACTCGATAGTTCAACAAATCCGAAGATGATTATGCGTGGTGCACAAGGTATGAGATTGTTGGAAGATGCATTCGGTCTTGAATTGCAAGTTAAGGCTGAAGACGATTTCAGAACAATCATGAAAGAAAAAATTGCCGCTAAAAAGGCTGAATACCAAGCAGAATCAGACCCGAGAGAAAAAGCAATCATGAAAAAAGATTGGAACGGTATGAGACAGAGATTGGCTGATTTTGAAGAATCAATGGCTAATCCAAAGAACAAGACCGTTGTTCTCCGTGATGACACAGGTATTGACATCAAATATCAAGAAGACAGATACGGTATGAAGTTCTCAGCATTGAAGACTGCTCCAGATGCAAAAGAATTTACAACTCAAAAAGAATATTACAGAGGCTCATTGGGCGGCTATCAACACCAAGTTATGGACGTTTTGGGCTTTGAAGGAAAATGTTTGGATTCAGTTCAAGACAAACAAGCACTCCATGAATTGATTCAAGAACCTTCAGCAGGTAAATATATGCTCGCAGCAGGTACTTGGCCTGATGGCAGCAGAACTGAACAACCTGTTGCAAAAGACAAAGGTGTATTCTCATTCCACGCTTACACTTTAGAATCAGTTAAGAACGAAGACGGCGAAGTCAGAGTTCGTTCTACTAACCCATGGAACACAGGCTTGGACGCTGATTTGACAGAAAAAGAAATGTTTGAATTCTTCCAATTCGTTGAAGTTTATGATGTTCACGGATACAAAGGAATTAACAGACAAGACGCAAAAGAAGCGTAAAAAATATTTTTAGAAAATCCCGTTCAAATGAGCGGGATTTTTTTGTTTTTGTTTAAATAAAAATTTTTTTGTAATAAAATCTTTTTGTAGTCTTAAATCAAGGAAGATGTGGAAAAATGAAAATAACGGTAATCGGAACTGGTTATGTCGGGTTGGTAGCAGGAACTTGTCTTGCTGATATGGGAAATGACGTCATTTGCGTTGACAACGATGATGAAAAATTGAACAAATTAAAACAAGGAATCATTCCGATTTACGAACCAGGGCTTGAAGAACTCGTAAAATCAAACGTACAAGAAAAAAGACTCTCTTTCTCATCAGACATCGATTATGCAGTTAAGCAATCTCAAGTTTGCTTTATCGCTGTTGGAACACCCCAAGGCGAAGACGGTTCGGCAGATTTGCAATACGTTTTTGATGTTGCAAAATCTATAGCAAAATCAATGAACGGCTACAAAGTTATCGTTAACAAATCGACCGTACCTGTTGGAACAGCCGAAAAAGTTACGAAATTGGTCGCAGAAAACACCAAATATGAATTTGATGTTGTATCTAACCCTGAATTTTTAAAACAAGGAAACGCAGTCGACGACTTTCTTTCACCAGATAGAGTAATCATCGGGTCGAACTCCGAACGTGCAACTAAAATTATGCAAGAAATTTATGAACCTTTCTTGAGAACAGCAAACAGAATCATCTTGATGGACGTAAAATCATCAGAAATGACAAAATATGCCTCAAACTCTTTCCTCGCAACGAAAATCTCGTTTATGAACGAAATTGCAAATCTTTGCGAAAAAGTTGGTGCAGATGCCGAAATGGTTAGAGTTGGAATGACAACTGACACAAGAATCGGCAACAAATTTATGTTTCCAGGATTAGGCTATGGCGGAAGTTGCTTCCCAAAAGACGTAAAAGCCCTAATCAGAACAGGAAACGAATTTAATTGCCCGATGAATATCATCGCCGCAACTGATGAAACAAACAAAAAACAACGTCTAATTTTTATTGAAAAAATAAAACAACATTTCGGAAACGACTTGTCGGGCAAGACTTTTGCACTTTGGGGACTTGCATTCAAACCTCAAACCAACGACATGAGAGAAGCACCCGCAATTACAATCATCAATTCACTACTTGAAGCAGGGGCAAAAGTTCAATCCTACGACCCCAAAGCAATCGACACCGCAAAATCGATTTTCAGAAACAAAATAGAATATTGCAAAAATGCTTACGATGCAGTAATCGGAGCAGATGCACTCCTTCTCGTGACAGAATGGAATGAATTTAGACGTCCAGATTTTGACAAAATTAAATCCTTACTCAAAAATCCCGTAATTTTTGACGGAAGAAACCAATACAATGCCCCAAGATTGCTGGAAAAAGGATTTACTTACTATCAAATCGGTAAAATTTTATAAATAAAAACAGGCTCTTTTGAGTCTGTTTTTGTTTGAAAATAAGGTAAAAAATGAAAATTTTAAAGATAATATCAATAAATTTACTTCTCGTTTTTATAATTTTATTAATCGGCGAAATCTGCTGTCTTGTTAGCGGATACAAGTTTCAACAGCAATTTATCAAAGATAAATATGAAACAATCAAGTACCTTTTTTCAAGATACACAACAGACCTTTGCACGGAATACTACGACGTTCCAAACAACAAAATGCGTCCGATTGAGGGAAAATTTTTCAAAAAAAATCCAATTATACTCTTCGGTTGCTCAGTCACCTACGGCAATAAATTAGCCGACAATGAAAACTTTTCTGGAACATTATCGAAATTAACAAAACGTCCGGTATACAATATGGCAGGCGACGGCTGGACTTTTGCCCACATGCTAAAAAATTTGCAAACCAATAAGACCATAGAAAATATTAACCCAGATTATATAATTTATACCTTCATAACAGACCAAAAACGCCGCCTATTCTTCTTTCAAGGTTGGCCGCACGACACTGGTTTGTATCTCCGATATGAATTTGATAAAAATCATAACCTCGTCGAAATTATACCGCATAACAATATTTTTTGGCGTTCTTATTTGGTCAAGACTATTCAATATAAAATCCAAGAAAATAAAATCGCAAACGAACAAAAAACAGACGAACTCATGCTGAAAATTTTGTCTGAAAGTACCAAAATAATGAAAAATCGCTACCCAAATGCCAAATTGATTATGCTTCTATATAGCGATGCCGACTGCAAAAAGGGTGAACGAGATATTTATCCAAATAACCAATTTCTCACAAATTACGAAGAAAAGGCTATTAAAGACATAGGCTTCAAAATCGTCAATATCGAAGAGGAAATGGGCTTTCCGCCTTGCACATCAGAATATAAAGTCGATAACCACCACCCCTCTGCAAAATTTTGGAATGAATTTACCCCCAAATTGGTCAAAAAATTTAATATGTAAAATTCATCAGTCATACTGAGCGTAGCGAAGTATCTGTTATTCTTCGGGCTTTTAAGTCCTCAAAATGACGTAATAATCCACAAGCAATCCTCTCGCAATGACGTGAAATTTGCCATAAAAAAGCACCCTTTTTGAGGGGTGCTTTTAGTTTAACTTTTTTCCTTAACTATGCAACGTATTTCGGAGTTGCTGATTTGATTGCTGATTCTTCAGCCTTTTCTACTTGTTGCAATTCGTTTTGTGCTGCACTCAACAATGTGTTGATTCTTTGTTTTTCTGTATCAAGTTCTTGTTGTTGTCTTGCTAATTCTGTTTCTTGGTATTCTGTGTATGCTTGTTGACCTTTGTCGATTGCGCAATTTGCAAAATCGCCAAATCCTTCACCCAACGATGAACCGATTCCTGCTCCGAGAACGCCGCCGAATACTCCGCCTAATACCGTTCCTCCGATTTTTGCTACTGCTGAGCCTTTATTTTGTGCTGCATCGATTCTATTATTTCTTTTTTGTAATCTTGCTGTCTTTTGTGTCAATTCTGTTTCTCTGTTTGCAATTTGCATCAATTGAAGATTGTATTGATTAACCTTCGATTGTAAACTCATCTTTCTTGCTGTGAATAATGCGTAACCCATTTCTTTTCTCCTATCTTTTTCTCTATCGTACTTTATTAAAAACAGTGAACTTTAAAAAATTGCGTAAATACTTCGTATATATCGGGTATATATTTTTCGTGTTTTGATATTTTTTGATTTTATAACCCTGAACTCCTACAAACACGGGCTTTTTACATGATATTTTTTATTATTATTTTGTTAACATATCTTAATATTTAACCTTAAATTTTAGAAAACAAGAATCATGAAAACGCCCGTCATTACATGGTTTTCATGATTGCCTTTGCTTTTGGAAAATAATACAAATGTATTAAATTATATACAAGTAATAAAATCTGACATATTAAGTGCCAAAAGATTTTTTATTTCATCGAAACTGTCCGTTTTAGCAAAAACAATTGCAAAAATCGGATTGTTTTTATAGTTAATTTTTCGTATCTCAAGAGGATTTGAGATATTTTCGAGATATTTATCATAATCAATGTTTATAATTTTATTTTTATCGATGCAGTTTGGAATATCGCCGATTGTAAAATAATAAATCGAATCGTCTTTTTCAGCCAAAATCTTGTTCCAATCAGGCTTTTGCTGTTTCAAGAAGTGTTCGTAAATATTTACACCCCAAGCAAAATAAGTTATATCAGTAATGCACCAACCGCAAAATCTCAAAGGGTTAAGTTCAATCGGGATAGCCATTTTGCCGTCATATCTGAGTTCTAAATGGAACGGAAAATTCTTATACCCAGCAACTTTTCCAATTTTGTCTAAAAGTTTTTTAAAAATGGGCAAATGCTTTGAGAGAATTGACTTTGAGGTAAAATAAGCCCTGTCAGAAACATCTTTGCCATTAAAAAACGGATGCATGTATATATTTAATATATTAGCATCACCATTACCGTCAAAGTAAGCATCAACGGCGAATTCGTCCCCTTCAATCATCTGTTCAATAATAAATTTATCCGTATCTACAACGTTTAACGGGAAAATGCCCTTGATTTTTTCAATCTCAGAGTCAAGTTTTGAGATGGTTTCAGCCCATTCTTGTTCGTTTTGAACAGGAAAAACTCCAAAACTCAAAAAACCGACCGCAGGCTTCAAAATCAGAGGAAATTTCAAGTAATTTGTTGAAATATTTTTTATTTCAGAATATGAAACCTCTTTGAAAAAATAATCAGGGAAAATTTGCTTAATCGCAGAGCGAAAACGTGCTTTATTTTTTGAAAGAGCAATCATATCAACGAGTCTTGAACCTTTTAAGTTGTTCAAAATCCAATCGATTGAATTTTCTGAGTTTGAATAAACAAGTTCTTTTTGTGCAAATTCTTTTGACTTTTCCGCCGGCACAAGTTCGTTATTAGCAAAATATTCTCTTGCAACCTCATTATCAAGAACTGAAAATTTATTTTTTTTTTTTTTTTTGACTAAAAAATCAGAAACGTACGGTTTTTCTAAAATAATCATAATTCACCTTAAAATGTAATTTCTTTGAGTTGGTATTTTATAACTTTTGACAAATCGGCAAGCGAAAGTTGAACCTGATATCCGATTTTGCCAGCACTAAAAATGATTGTATCAAAATTTTGGGCTGAAAAATCAATAGTCGTTGTGAAAAATTTCTTCATACCAACAGGCGAGCAACCACCGTGAATATAGCCGGTCAAAGGCAAAAGTTCCTTCGACTTTATCATCTCGACATGCTTTTCGCCTACTGCCTCAGCAGCCTTTTTTAAGTCGAGTTCAGAAAAAACAGGAACGAGAAAAACGAAATAATGACCTGATTTTCCAACCGTAACAAGGGTTTTGAAAACTTGTTTCGGGTCTTGACCAAGAACTGTCGCAACGTCAATTCCACTGATAGCGTCAGTTTCAGCGTAACAATGGCTGACATATTTGACCTTCTTTTGGTCTAAAATTCTCATTACATTTGTCTTTTCAATATTTTTTGACATAATATCCTCGTTATTTTTCGATGACAGTAACTCTGCCCTCACGAACAGCGTCAATCGATTTGTGTTTCTTTAAATATTTTAAAACGATATCTTGTTCTTTGCCTACAAGTTGGACATTTTTTGCATTTTGCAAAATCAATTTTGTACGTTTATCAAGGAATAAATACCCCGCAACCACGCACTTTACAGTATCTTTCTCAGACGGATTATTTGAGTTAATTTTTCTAACCACATTATTATTTTTATCCACAAAAACTATATCTTTAACGCAAATAGTGTCAGGATTTTGAGGATTTTTTACAGTTTTATCGACAACATATTTCATACCGTGAACCTGAATCATCTGAGAATTGTCCGTCGTCATACTCGTCAAAGCCTCAGTATTCAACAAATTTACAAAGTCTTTTTCACTCAATTCAGCATAAAACATCTGTCCATTGAACGGCAACATTGAATATTTTACCTGATATGTTGTAATATTACCCACAAGTCCGCCACGAACAGTCGGAGAGTGAACCAAAACCGCTTCTGGATTTTTACCTTTTGCAGCCTCAAAAGCAGCATCGCACAAAAGATTTGCCGTCGGATTTTCAAGGTTTCTTTCTTCTGTCGTACCGCTTGACACAAATGGTGTTTTCGCTACTGCCACGACCTTATCAACCCCCAAAGCCTTTTCAACAATACGCTGAATTGTTTTATCTGTCGGTGAATTTTTATCAATTCTGATATGATTGTTACTAATAGTGTTTTTCATACTGTCAGTATTGATAACACCATTAGTGTTAAATGTGACTTTTAAGTTTCCAATATCTTTAGCCATACCGCAAGTCTGAACAATCACAACGGGTTCGCCCTTTTTTGACAGGACCAAATTTGTCAAATGAGTTTTATCAACATCTTTTGTCTGAATACCGTCAATCTCAAGGTGTGTATGACCACCCAAAATCACGTCTATACCTTCTGTTTTCTTTGCAATAGCAAGGTCTCCGCCTTCACCAAAGTATCCCAAATGGCTAACAAAAATAATCTTATTTATGCCCTGTTCTTCAAGTTTTTTTACTTCATTATTAAGTGCCACAAAAGTACCTTCAGAATCATAAACAGAAACTTGATTATCTTTATCAAATAAACCTAAATTCACACCAATCGGTGCAGCACCAATAAATCCGTACTTTTCACCGTTTTTTGTCATAACGTACGAACTAAAAAGCTTGCCCTCAGTTTTCAAGTCATTGAGAGGATTACCTTCAGGAATTTCCATATTTGTTATCAATGTCACGAAATTTCCTTTTCGAAGTTCTTTCGCAAGAGAGGCTGAACCATCGTCAAACTCGTGGTTTCCAAGAGTAAATAACTCAACTCCAGCAATATTCAAAAGTTTTGTCATTGCAGAATTTCTTTTGTGATTTCGCCCGATATACATATCGCCTTGAGTTGAAATCAAAGTAGTTTCAGGATTTTCTGATTTTTTAATTTTATTTAATTGAGTAATTAATTTGCCCAAATTTACAAGTTCGCCGTGGGTATCATTTATATAATAAATATTTAATGTAGCCTTTGTATTGCAATCGTCACAATGAATAACACTATTAGTGTCATTGGCAAAAACGCTATTACCAAAAGCAAAAACCGAACCTAAAACAATGGTTGAAAATAATTTTTTATAACTCATGTAAACCTCGCTACAAATATTATACAAAAGTTTGATAAAATTGAATGTTAAGATTATGTAACATTTGCAAAAAAACATGCAATTTGAGATTTTCAGAGTCTTAAAGAAAATGTAAGTGTAGTTATTAGAAAGTGTGTGAATATGGTTATTTCGGCAGTATCAGCGTTGAGTTTGAGTACAATCAACAATGAACAAAAGACTCAGGTTGATAAAAAGGCTGCCCCAAAAGCAATTCAGCCTCAAATGCCCGAAAGTAACTCAGGCAATGCACTTCGTTCATATTTTATGGGTGGTCAAGCCGTTTCATTTGGTTTCAACTGCTCGACAGGTAAATTTGTTACAAAGCAAATCTCTGACGTTCCTTGCTGCTGCTGCGGTGGCAGAATGATTTTGCAAAAAGATTTAGACAAGGTTTCAGCGTCATTCGCAAACAAGCGTGGTGAAGCACTCGCCGACAAAATTAACAAGGACAGAGATTATTTCAAAAACAACCAAGGTGCAATCGCTGGTATGATTGCAATTGAAGCAGCAAAAAATCCAGAAATGGACGCACAAGAAGCAGTTTACTCAATCGCCGGCGATTTCAAAGGCAAACTTCAAAGTTACTGCACAGGCGTTTTGAACTCAACAAGTGAACTTGCAAAATCACAATTAGGCGACAACAACCCGGTTTCAGACTTAATTGAAGTTGAAAAACAAAAGGTTGCTTCAGGAAGAATTGACAGAGTCAAATTTACCGACAAATTAGTCAGAATGGAACAATCAGGCAAGATTGACCCTCTCTCATTTGAATTAATCATCAATTCGGCTATGGAACTT
>OMSS01000061.1 GCA_900313795.1 uncultured bacterium
CGTTTCATTTCTTTTGACGTTATAATTAATATTTTTCAAAATCATTCTGTCTTGAACATAAGCAAAACTTACATTTTCAAAATTAATTCCGCTATCCAAACCGTTCATTTTAACTGCATTTACTTTATCAACAATGCTCGGTTCAATATCAAACAACTCGAATACACGACCCATTGCAACGAAAATAGTTTGCAATCCAGTCAATGTATTGCCCAAAGTCTTAACAGGCTTATACAAAAGCAACAACGAAGTTACGAATGATGCGAAACCACCGGCTGTCATTTGGTCAGTATAAATCAAGTGTGTGCCATATCCCAAAACGAGTGCAATACCAACTGATGCAATCAAATACATCAACGGTGACATCCAGCCAGCACGTTTTACCAACGACATATTATTCGAAAATGCTTTCCAAATTTGGTCGCAAAAAATATGTTTTTGTCTTTCTTCCAACGAATACGAACGCATAACCTTGTTCCCAATATATGTTTCGTTGAAGTTAGTGGTAATATTTCCTCCAATAACCATATTTTTGTTCGAAGTTGATTTAACTCTTTTTCTGATTAATGCAACCGGAATAAATGCTGCACCCAAAATAACTACGCCGATTAAAGCAAGTTTCCAAGAGCAATAAAGCATTACCCCAATCAAACTCAAAGCACCGAACAATGCGGTTACGAATGTTTTTAAGTTATTAACAATACCAGCAGATGCTGTATCAGGGTCGCTCAAAAATCTTGTGATAATTACACCAGACGAATTTTCATCGTAAAATGATGCGTCCATATCACAAAGTTTATTGAAAAGTTTAATCTTAACAGCATTAGTGATTTTTTGGCTTGTCCAGTCTGTCAAATAACTGTTCAAATATCTCAAAACACCTTGAAGTGCCGCAAACAAAACAACCCCGAACGGTATTGCTAAAGCCAGCATTGTGTACGGGATTGTAATATGATGATTTAAAATTGAAATTGCCCAGTCCTGCTTTCCAACAACATAGTCCATAAAGGGTTTCAATGACACGGAAACGATACCATCTAACGCACCAACAGGAATTGCAACCAAAAATCCTAAAATTACACGTCCCATTACCGGCTTAATAAATGGAAAAATTCTCCCCAATAACCATCCGTATCTGAAAGAATTGCTTGCCGTTGTATCTTGAAGTTTCATTTTGTCACCATACTGCCATTTGAAATAAGTTCTTTTTTCTATTCTACACCAAACACAAAAAAATTAAAATATTACCAGAACAGAGAATGAATAATTTTTTAATAAAGTTATACTAAAAATAATATTATCCTGTCGGAAAATCAATGAGGTATTGAAAGATGAAAAAATTTGTCACAACTATGTTGCTTTTACTAAACGTTACAAACTTAGCCTTCGCCGATTGTGTCACGGGTTATGCCTGCTCAATAAAAGATATAAACAAAAATAACACAAATAGTGTTATGCAAAATAAACCACAAAATGACCCACTTGAAAATTCTAAAGAAAAAATCAACACCGAACAAAATAAAATTAGAAAACAAATTGATGAAAAAACAGAAAACGAAAAAGAAATTCAGTTTGAAGAAAAACCCTAAATTATAATCCCAATTTTTCCACAATTTTTGGGGTCAATTCGTCCCAAGTAGTCTCACTCGGGTGGTCATTATCAGGAAGTCGATATTTTTTCTCACAAAATCTATGACCAACAAGTTTTGATGCATTAATGTATATAATACCCAAATCCTCAATCATTTTTATGTTTTCGGGAGTTAACTCATACATTCCTTCTTCATAATTATCCAAACACAAATCAGATTGAGGAAATTCGACCAAAACGAACTTCGAATCCGGATATAATTCGTGCATTTTATCGACAGAATTTTTCAAAAAACATAAAAACATAGGCAAATCTTGCGAAAATTCTTGACCATAGAGTACATTGGTTTTGTATTCAAAATAAGTTTTCAAAAGAAAAGACCAATACATAAACCAGAACGGGTGCGATTTTTCTGTCAATTTCCCATTTTTGAGTGAATATTGCAAATTTATTTCCGAAGTGTAAGAGCAAAGCATAGTCTGAAATTGACGATACAAATGGTGATGAATAAAAGTATAAATCACATACTCTGCATCAGGAACATCTTTTTTAAAATCTTTATCAATCAACTGCCGATAAACCAACTGAGGACCTGTGCCACTAATCCCTCTGTTATAAGTCGTTCTACCCGTCAATTTATTCAGTTTTGAGGCAAAAGTCTGATTATTTTCAAGTCCGGTCCCCTCGGTATATGAACAACCAATCGTAACAATGGGACGCTTTTTCGGATTTTCTGTTTTAAAAATACGAAACTTCATTCGTTCCTCAAAAATCGAATAGTCAAATTTTCTCGGAAACAAATAATGAGGTGTATTTTCCTTTATAACTTCTTGAGGATTATCAAAAAGATTTGCCTGATTAGAAATCAACTCCGAATATCTGTTACGATATGAATAAAAAGCCGCAATTTCAGCAATAACGCATATTACAAGTATTATCGCAATGTTAACTATCAAAAACTTTTTTAACTTTGTATTCATAAATCAATAATATCACAAACTAAAAAAAAACAGACGTATCTCAATTTACAAGATACGCCTGTTAAAATTATGCCGACAAATTAGCAGCAGCCACAAGTGCAGTTGAGGTTGAGTGCTTTTTTCGCTTCTTCCATTCTGACTTTGATTCTGCCGTCAACCGCAATGCCTTCACCTGTTTTTTCTGAGATGAGAAGCGGGTTGATGTCGAGTTCGTCGATGAATTTGTAATCATTTACGAGTTGTGACAATCTCAAGAGAGTTTCTTGAATTTGTTCCATTTGTGCAGGTTTTGTACCTCTTGCACCCTTCAACAAACCATAAGCCTTAACTGATTTAATCATTTCTTCAGCATCAACGTCTGTCAAAGGAGCAATTCTGAATGTAACGTCCTTCATTGTTTCAATGAATACGCCGCCCAAACCGAACATCATCATAGGTCCGTATTGCGGGTCAGTTGCGATACCGCAAACCATTTCTCTGTTGCCTTTAACCATTTCTTGAATGATTACACCTTCGAGACCGTCGATAAGTCCTTTTTCTGTCAATTTTTCGATAAGGTCTTTGTATTCTGCTCTGAGTTGTTCTTCGGATTGAATGTTAACTCTTACACCGCCAACATCTGTTTTATGTGAAGTTGTTTTTGAAGTCATCTTCATTACAACAGGGTAGCCGATTGAGTTACCAAGTTCAGCAACTTCTTCTTCGTTCTTAGCCAAGCCGTATTTGCAAGCTCTGATGCCGTATGCTGCGAGCAAATCGATTGATTCCAAAGTTGTAAGTTGAGCACGACCGTCCATCAATGCTGATTTCATAATTTTTTCAGCCTTGTTTCTATCTACGTCGTAGCAAGGAGTTTTGCCTTCAGGTCTGTTAATCCAAAGTCTTTGTTGGTTCAATCTCTTGAATCCGTCTGCAGCTTCTTCTGCATACATAAAGAACGGCATATTAACATCCATTTCTGACAATGCTGTGAAGAATTCGCTCTTAGTCATAAATACACCGATTACAGGTTTTTCAGGGTGTTCAGCCTTAATTTCCATAACTGCTTTTGCAACATCGATATCTTTCAAGCCCAAGAACGGCAAGTAGATAACCATAATCATATCAACGTTTTCATCAGCAATAACAGTTTCAAGAGTTTGCTTGTAGTGTTCAATCGGAGCTGAAGCAATCATATCAATCGGGTTTTTAACAGATGCTGCTGCCGGCAAGAAACTTCTCAATTTTTCTTTAGTTTCGTCTGTAATTTTTGCAATTTGCATACCGTATTCGCAAACTGCGTCAGTAGCCATAATTCCGGGGCCGCCAGAGTTTGTGATGATTGCAACTCTGTCGCCTTGCGGAATCGGGCAGTTAGCAAAAACTTTTGCTGTTGAGAACAAATCTTTCAAAGAATATTCTCTGATAACGCCTGATTGCATAAGAAGTGCATTTGCTGCTTTATCAGCACCAGCAAGTGAGCCAGTGTGTGATGATGCTGCTGAAGCACCTGCTGCTGAACGTCCAGCCTTCAATGCCAAAATCGGTTTTTTCTTTGAAATTCTTGTTGCCAATTTTCTGAAGTTTGCTGGATTTTGGATTGATTCCATATAAAGAAGAATTTGTTCAACGTCTTTTTCGTTTTCCCAATATTCAAGAGCAGTTTCAGCGTTAACATCTGCTTGGTTACCGATTGAAATAAATTGAGCGAAACCAAGGTTCAAGTCTTTCAAGATGTTTAAAATACCGCCGCCTAATGCACCTGATTGTGAGACGAAACCAATGTGTCCTCTTTCAGGAAGTGATTCTGCGAAACAGCCGTCCATTCTAATTTCAGGATCAGTATTTACAACGCCTAAGCAGTTCGGACCTACACATCTCATACCGTATGAACGAACTTTTTCCAAAAGTTGTTTTTCAAGTTCAGCACCTTCTTTACCAGTTTCTTTGAAACCTGCAGTGATAACACAAAGACCTTTGATACCCTTTTCGTGGCATTGGTCAATTGTTGCCAAAACGAATTTTGCGTTTACAACGATAATTGCCAAATCAATTTCTTCAGGAACTTCCAAAACTGAAGTGTATGCTTGTAAACCTTCGATGATACCACCTTTCGGGTTAATAGGGAAGATTTTACCGTTAAAATTGTATTCTTGTAATCTTTTCATGATATCCGAACCGATAGTGTGTTCTTTTGTTGAAGCACCAACAACCGCAATCGATTTCGGTTTCATAATTTTGTCTAAGTTTTGTTCCATGATTTTTGCCTTTCTGTATATATAAGATTTGAATTAATTAATAACCTTTTGGAAGCCATTCTCTGTTTCGGAATTTTGCACCTAAAGAGTGGCAAATTTTTTCACATTCTGCGATGTCGACAGGGGCTTTTTCAAACCCTGAAACGACTGACGCCGATGTGTCAAGTCCAATTTCGACACAACCTTTAATAAATTCAATGACAGAATTGTAAGCATTTTCTTTGTCCGAAGGTTGAGAAACGAAATTATATTTTTCTTTATTCTCTGCATTTAGACTGATTGAAACAGCATCAGCGTATTTTGCAAGTTGTGGGATAATATTTTTTTTATGGATTAAATTTGCCTGACCGTTTGTGTTTACACGAATTTTGATAGAGGGATAATTTTCTTTAATAAATTTCGAGACTTCACAAAACATATCAAACTTAATAAGCGGTTCACCAAATCCACAAAAGACGACTTCTTTTGATTCAGGATTTTTAGAAATAACATCTTTAAATTGTTCTATAACAGCAGAAGAATCGAAGTTTTCATTGTCTAACCAAAGATTTTTACCTTCGATTTCGTCGGATAAATTTCTGATACAAAATAGGCATCGATTTGAGCATCTGTTGGTCAAATTGATGTAAATTTTACCGTCTAACGTATAAACCAAATTCAGATTTTTATTTATCCCATTCATGCTTTATATTGTCGCACAACCCGTGTTTGTTTTTCAAGGACTTTTTTGCTTTTTTTTCACAATTAAAATTCTAATCGTGATTTTTATAAACATTTTTGAGTTTTGAGTTTTTCAACCAATAACGGAACTAAATCCTGCCAAACCTTTTCCGTAGGATGCCAATCATTTCCGTGTCTGTATTCAGGTCTATGTAAATCAATCTCTTCAAAGTCATCTGTCGAAAGGACATAAATATCCTTATCGAAATTTTTAGTCAAATCAACCGATTTATCCATTTGGAAAAATAAAAAAACAAACTTTGAATCAGGATACATTTTTTTCAAATTACGTTTGGTATGGTTAAGCATATCAGAAAAAGAATCACAATTTTTTTGGTAATACTTGTCCGAATTTTTTATCGCAACAACCCCATCTAAAAAATACCTAAAAAGGAAAAATTTTGCAGGAAAGGCATACCATTCATTTGCTTTGACGTATTCATCACTACGTTTTACCATTCTGAAGTTACAAGAAGGAGAAAACACACTGCTATTTAAGTAGCGGTTATTTCTTTTGATATGGTCAGAAATAAACGTGTAAATAATTAAATCAACATTTTTATATTTGTTTGCAAAATCCTTATCCTCTGTCAAATACAACGCCTGCTGAATTCCGCCACCTTCAACAGCAAGGTTATAAACAGTCCGCCCCGTCAAATTCGACAAATAATACGAAAAAGACTGATTTGCATAAAGATTTGACCCAAATGCATACGAACAACCCAAAAGCAAAATTGATTTGTCACTATTTTTTATAAACGAGCGATTTTTGTCCGTTTTTGCAACAGAATGAGGAACATCTTTTACAAAGTGAGAAATCTCGCTTGGATTAAAAAACTTATAAGATTCATATCTTTTAGTAAATTTTGCCTTCTCTAACCCGAAAAACACAAAATCAGCAACAAAAAGCAGAATTATGACTAAAAAAATCGATACGAATACACTTTTTTTCATTTCTAAATTATATCATAATATTGCGGATATTTGACAGATATTTCTATTAGATATAGGATTTCAATATGAGCGAAATTTGTATTTTATACTGTTTAACGAAGCGAGAAATGACGATTTATTCGGTGAAAAAGCACATCTCCGAATATTTTGGAGCATTTACAAACCCGAGCCACGGCACAATCCACCCTTGTATGAAAAAACTTTTAGGTTATGGATTTTTAAACGTCAATGACATTTTGTCAGAAGGTGGCAAAAAATCCAGTTATTATTCAATTACCGACAAAGGTAGAAAATATTTTGCCGACTTAATGATGAGTGATTTTAGTGAAAATCCTTCGGTGTTTTTGGGAGAAATCAACACGAGAATCGCCGCAATGGGAGCATTGCCAAACAAAGATAAAGAAGATTTTCGTCAACATTGCTTGCATGCGTTAGAATTGTACGAAGTTTCGACAAACAATCTTATCAATGATGAATATACAGGATTGGACGATTTTCAAAAGGCAACGGCGAAATTGAGTGTTGAAAACACAAAAGCGATAGCGAATTTTTTGACGTATTTAAAGGTGTAATATGCCCGCAAAAATCATCGAAGTTGCAAAAAATTCAATAGCGGAAGAACTCGAAATCGGTGTCGGCGACGAGATTTTGAAAATCAACGGACAAGTTCCGAAGGATTACATTGACTACAATTATTTGACGACTTGCGAGGAGTTAATTTTGTGGGTCAAGCACGCAGATGGCACGCCTGAGATTTATGAAATTGAAAAAGATTTTGATGAAGAA
>OMSS01000106.1 GCA_900313795.1 uncultured bacterium
CCAAAATCAAGAAATGATTTTGCCCCAATCAGCAACAATAATGACAATTTTGAAGCAATAAAATCATCTGACGATGACATGTTGATTTTGGACGACGAAGATGATGACACGAACAAATTAGAAAAAATTGCCCCTGAATCCACAGAGGAAGATGACCAAATCGAAATTCTCGACGAACAAGAGGAACAAGAAGAACAAAAACCGACCGAATCTGACCCCCAAAAACCTGTCAGCCAATTGGATTTACTCTTCAAATCTCTTTCTGACAGAGAAAAAGAACAAATTGAGGCTATTCAAACAGGAAAAAATCAAGAAAAAGAAAATGTAATTCCTGAAACAACGCCGATTGCACCTGTTTCAAAACAACCAAAATCAACAATGTTCAACAAAAATTTCAAAGATGCCATTTCGGCAAAAGATGAAGCGGTTGAAGAGGGTAGAATTAGCCTTAAACCAACAGAAGAACCTGTTGTTGACCCACTCATTAATACAACAGTTGAAAAAATTGACGAAGACGAATACGAAGAAATTCATGTTGATGACGACGATAAAAATCAAGATGATGAAAATCAAGAAGTTGAATACGTCTACGAAGACGAGGACGGCAACGTAATCGATGAACCGGACGAAGACGTCGAATACGTCTACGAAGACGAGGACGGCAACGTAATCGATGAAACAAATGAAGATACTTCTGAAACCGAAAAGTCGGACGAAAATATTGACTTGCTCCCAGAAATCGAGGACAAAGTTGAAGAAACAGAAGAGCAACCTCAAGCAGAGGATAAGTTTGCCAATGTTGATGACGATTACGGCGATTTTGATGAAGATTCAAACTTCGATGAAAACACTGCCACAAGTGATGATTTTGGAGAAACTCAGGAAGAAAACCCTGTTGAAGAACCCATCGAAGGTGAAGAATTTGACGAAGAATCAGATGATGAGGTCGAAGAAGAGTCTGAGGAAGACCAAGAACTCAAGAAGAAAGCAATCATCAAAAAGGCTGCAATCGCTGCGGCAGTTGCACTTGTACTCATTGGTGGCGGCATAACTACAAAGGTTATTCTTTCGCACACCAATGCACGTGCAGAACAACAAGCCCTCAACAAAGGTGCTTCTCTTGGTGATGCAACAGCCGAAGAAGAAGGAGGTTTGGCTGTTCCAGCGGAGGCACAATCTCCGACAGGCGGACAACTTGACCAACCGACAGTAGGTGGCGGAGAAGAAGGTGGACTTTCAATTCCTGAAAACGATACTGACGCACTCGGTGCAACACCAACGACAGAAGAGGCGAAACCTCCTGTTACACCTGTTACCCCAGCAGAAAAACCATCAGGGCCAAAAGCAGGAACGTCAAATGCTACAACTTCTGACTTAAACAAGGCTGTGGCAAATGCATTCTCCGATGCACCGACTTCGATGACAGTTAGAAAAGCATCTTGGGGCGTAGGTGCATCACTCGCTGCTGATGCAAGTTTCAAGGCTTACTTACAACAAATGGGCAAATCAGTTAAGTCCGCTTTGAGAAAAAATCTTGCTTCGGTAAAAGGTGAAGCCCCCGCATCTCCTGTAAAAATTCGAATCAAAATGTCAGATTCTGGCAATTTACAGGACGTTGTAATTCTCAAATCTTGTGGAAATACGCAAGTCGATGAAATTGTATTACAAAGTGTTAAACAAATCGTAGCGGCATGCCCGTTCCCCGAACTAAGCGAAAATACTTTGAAAGCAAACCACAAGGCAACAGGCAGCAACACAGTGAAAATGTCGTTAACAGTTACATTCTAACTTTAATTTACATTTTTTCAGGCTTTATGATATGATTTCAGTAACAGATAACTCATGAGAATCGGTTATGGGACTGGAAATTGACGAACAAAGATGCCTGATTGAGAAATTTGTCAGGTCAAATATAAAATTTAATGGTAACGAAGATTTATTGGAAGACTTCTGCAATGAAGCCTTCCAAAAGTCGTATATTATTTTCAACAGCAGTTCTTCAGTTCAAAAAATCGAAAGTTATATTCAAAAAGTCGTAAACACTTCAATAATCAGTGTTTTAAAGGATTCGGGAAGATTAAAAAGAAACGCTTCTGGTCGCTATGAGCGTCACAGAGAACTTCCTTTGGAAGAAGAACATTTCAAAATGCCCGAAATCGAAGACCCCGCTCAACAAACGAGTGTTTATCAAGAACCGTCCTCGAAAAAATATTCCTACGACATTGAAGATCCAAAAATCGGTATTGAGGACAAACTTATAAGAAAAGAATTGCTCCAAAAAATTGCCGATGCCGTTTGCGTTGTCCACAGCGACAACCCTGGCAAATGTTATCTGGAAATCTATCAGGCACGTTATATCCGTGGAATGAAACAAAGAGAAATCAGTTCTTTGTTGAACATTTCTCAATCAGAAGTCAGCAAGCGACTTCTCGAACTTTCAAAGTTGATAAAATTTCGTATCGATACATAGAAAAAAATTATGAGTCAAAAATTTTGTCCGAAATGTAAAAAACCCGTAAACGACAATGCGATTAGATGCCAGCATTGTAATATGCGTCTGAAAGTTATTTGCCCGACCTGTAACACGGCAAATCTTTTCGGATTGGACGCCTGCACAAACTGTGGTACTGTCCTTTTAAAATACTGCGAAACCTGTGGTAGTGCAAACTTTCCCGATGCAAAAGAATGTAGAAAATGCCACACCTCTTTCGAAGAACAAGTTTTGACTTTTGAAAAAAATCGCTCGAAAACTTTCTCAAAACAAAAGTCAGCATCAACAAAAATCGTTGAACCGATTAAAAAGGAAGAAGTTGAAGAACAAATAATCCCTGAAAACCTTGCCTATCAACCGCAAGAAGAGATTATTGATGTTCCTGAAGAAGAAATCATCGACGAAACTAACGACGTCAGCCAAGACGAAGATATTGAGGTTATTCAAGACAGAGAGCCTCAAGAAGAAGTCGAATACGTTGAAGAGTACGAAGAATACGTCGAAGATGACGGATATTCTGATGAACCAACTGAAACAAATGACGAGCAAACAGGCTTTGAGCCTACTGATGATGAGGCTCAAGACGATATCGACAACGAAGAATTTGAAGAAGTTGAAACGGACGAAAATTCATACGAAAATAGTGAAACCGACAGCGAAATCACAATCGACGAATTGCTCGCTCAAAGCGAAAACAACATTGAGAACAACGAAATTAACGACAGTCAGGATATGGTTTTCTTCGATGATGCTCAACCACTTCTTGAACAACTTTCAAATATTGTCCAAACCCCTAACAATGCCATAATTGCTGCTGTCTGTGCAGAAGAAGGTATGGGAAAATCGACAATTATCAAAACTTTCATCGATTCATTAAATCAAAAAGGAATCGTGCCGATTGTCGCTGAATGTTCTGAATCCATCAAGGTTTCACCATTTGGAACAATTAGAGATTTCCTCTTGAAACTCTTGACGTTGCCCGATTTGCACCCAGATATTCAAACTTTCTTTGGAGATGAAACAAAACAACTTTTTGTTCAAAACTTCGAAAACCTGAACGATGTAGAAATCGTGAACTTCATGAACTTCCTCTATCCGACTATGCACGCAGGTTTCGACAACATTATCGACAACAAGAATATAACGTATACTCTTCTTGAAAAGATTTTCTCATCAATTACGACGAAAAATCAGGCGGCGTTTATCATTGACGACTTTGATTACATAGACACCGCATCGTTTGAATTTGTCGAAAATTTAATCAGAAAACAAATTATCAATAACCAAACAAAACTTTTTATCACATACAGAGAAAGAAAATCAGCAAGATTGTACTTCGACAAAGATATTTCAAGACAAGACATCTTCACAACGATGTACTTGAACAATCTTTCCGAAGAAAATACTCAAACTTTAATCAAAAATTTCGCAAATACTCAGCAAGTCCCGACGGCAGTAAATTTTGCCATAAACGAAAAAGGACGAGGAAACATTTTCTTCACAGAACAATTCCTCGCACTCCTATTCGACGTCGGATATATGTTTATCAACAATAATTCGATGAGTTTCAAAGAAGACGAGCCGTTGCCGTTCTTGCCGAAAACTATTGAAGAAATAATCAGTTTGAGATACAAGGCTCTCAATGCACAAGATTTGAAAGATGCCCTTATGACAGCGTCGATTTTGGGCTACAAATTCGACAAATCAGCATTTGCGGCGATTGCGGACATAACCGAAGAACAAACGACAGAACTTATGCAAAAATTAGTCGATTTGATGTTCATTCAACCTTGTTCGGATTACGAATATTGCTTCAAGAACATGACCTCTTGGGCTGTAATCTTCTCTGAAGCACACAATGACCCGAGATTTGCGGTAATTTGCAAAAAAGTTTTCTATATTTTAGGAAAATTTGCACTCTCAAATCCGATAATCAAAGCCTCAGTCGCAAAATATCGTGATGAAGCAGATGTTGCAACTCAATCGTGGATTGACGTTTCGAGCCTTTGCGGATATTTGGGTGACACATACATTTACGCTCTCTCTCTCGAACAGTTCTTGATGTGTTCGGGTTACGACGAAAATGCACAGGAAGTTTCTGACCTTCAACAAGAAGCTCTCGAAAAAATCGCAAAACTTATTTACAAACAAGAACCTGAAAAGGCTAAAAGATACTTCAATGCACCGATTGTCACGGCAAGAGAAAATTCTGACATCGTCAAACTCATTGACCTTTGCGGTTACATGATTAAAATTTGCTATCAACTTTCAGACTACAACGGAGTCTGCGAAACTGTTGATATGATTATCAATGCGGCAGGTGACGAAATTTCTCCGCTCGAAAAATCTC
>OMSS01000053.1:0-6538 GCA_900313795.1 uncultured bacterium
AATCCATTCGGACCAGCCATATCGCATACAGGAATGTTTGAAAGCAAACCGCCGAATGCGATAGGAACTAAAAGCAACGGTTCGAATTGTTTTTTAATACCGAGCCAAAGCAAGAACAAACATACGACAATCATAATCGGTGCACCGAATTGGTGCATAATTTGTTCTGCACCGCTCAAACTCGGATCAACAGGCTTAATAAAATTCATAATACCTGTCGACATCCAAAGATTTTGTAAACCTTCTGCTAATTGCATTTTCGACCTCCTAACCTACTGTTGCCATAACTTGACCGGTTTGAACCTTGTCGCCTTGTGCAACTGAGATTGAGTTAATCGTACCTGAAACAGGAGATTTAATCGGTGTTTCCATTTTCATTGCTTCGATAACGAAAATTTCTTCGTTTTCTTCAACGCTATCGCCGACAGACTTGAGAACTCTCAAAACTGCACCGGGCATCGGTGCTTTAACATTAGTACCTTCGCCTGAACCAGCGTTTGTTGAAACTTCTTCAATACCGTCTTTAACGTCAACTGTGTATTCTTTGCCGTTAACAACTGCTTTGTCACCGTTAAATTTAACTGCGAATTTTTTACCGTTAACTGTAACTGTGCAACCGTCTGAATTTGATGTTGTTGATGTTTCAACCTTTTTATTTGCTGATTTATCAACAGAGACAACGCCTTTACCGAGCAAGAAGTCGATACCCTTATCTACGTTGCCATCTTTGCAAGCTGCTGCGATGAAGAGGTTTTCATCTGTAACAGGCAAGCCTGCTGCTTCGAGTCTCTTCTTAGCGGCTTCAACTCCTTTTTCAGGGTCTTTTTCGTTAATATCAACAACTTTTTCTGTTGTCGGTTGCATGTTCAATTTTTCTTCTGCCCATTTAACCAATTCAGGATCAGGTTCGCAAGGTGTTTTTCCGAAGTAACCCAAGAGCATTTTTGCATAACCGGGGTTAGCTTTTTCCCAAGGGTGTTCAGTGATTGCGTTCAAGAAAGATTGTTGAGCATAGAATTGTGAAACAGGTGTAACTGATGTAGCGTAACCGCCTCTTTCAACAACTTCTTTCATATTTGCAATAAGTTTCGGGAACTTATCGAGCATACCCATATCTTTCAACTGGTTAACAGTTGTAGCCGTAGCGCCACCCGGAAGCGGAGCTTGGATAAGAATAGGATTTACAGCCAATGAAATCGGTGAAATCGGGTAATCTTTCATACATTCTTTGAAGATTTCTTCCGTTTCCATAACTTTCTTAATATCGAGGCCTAAATCGTATTCTGTGCCCTTCAAAGCATGCCACATTGAAATAATATCAGGTTGACCTGTACCGCCTGAAACAGGTTTCATAGCGAGGTCAATACCGTCAGCACCACCATCAAGGGCTGCCAAGTATGCTGCCAAGCCTGTTCCTGCTGTTTCGTGAGAATGGAATCTGATGTGTGCATCTTGTCCAAGAAGTTCTCTTGCCATCTTAACTGTTTCGAAAACTTTTCTAGGGTTTGAAGTACCTGAAGCATCTTTGAATGCTAATGAATCGAACGGCAAGCCTGAATCCAAGATGTTTCTCAAAACTCTTTCATAGAAAGCAACATCGTGTGCACCTTCGCAACCAAAAGGAAGTTCCATCATTGTGATTGTAACTTCGTGCTTCATACCGTATTTTTTAATGCTGTTTGCAGAATCAACAAGGTTATTAACATCGTTCAAAGCATCAAAGTTTCTAACAACGTTAACGCCGTGTTTTGCGAACATTTTTGCATGCAAGTCGATAACGTCACGGGGTTGAGAGTTCAAACCAACAACGTTTACCCCTCTTGCCAATGATTGCAATGTAACATCGGGACCAACTGTTTCTCTGATTTTGTCCATTGTTTCAAAAGCATTTTCATTGCAGAAGAAAATTGGTGCTTGGAATCTTGCACCACCTGCTGTTTCAAAATGTCTGATACCAGCATCAACTGCTGATTTCAAAGCAGGAAGAAAATCATCTACCAATACTTTTGCACCGTAAATAGATTGAAAACCGTCACGAAATGACGTATCCATTACTTTAATTTGTTTTTTAGTCATTTTTGTTTCCTCTATAAATAATCTGAATTTTTATTTTCTGTTTTTAGCCACAGCAATCGCAATCGCAATTTCTGCTCCAGCAGTTGCTACTGCTGCTTTTGCAGCCGCAGGTGCTTGAGTTTCTTCGGGAAATATTTTGTTCAAGAACAAAACAACTTTGCTCATGCAAAATACCGCAAACCAAAGAATTACGAGGAAAGAGAACACCGTTCCCATTCCGACGCTCATTAAAATTAAGCCTTCGTTTAACATAATATATCTCCGTTTACTATTGTAATTTTTTTGCCTTTAACATCTATGACTCTAAGCGTTCCATCATCATTAAGAGCATCAAATTTATACTCGCCATTATTCGCAGAACCACTTATTTTCAACTTTTTATTGAACTTGCACATGTTTTTGTACTCGTTCGCAATTAAGCCAAAACCTCTTTTCGAAAATTCTTCAAAATCTCTAAAAAATTCATTTACAAGATTTTTCAAAAAATTTTCTTTATCAATATTTTTACCCAAAATAACACTAATCGACGATGCTTGAGGGAGATTTTCAAACACTGACAAATCACAATTTACGTTAATTCCGACACCAAGTGCCACACCCTTGAAATTTCCGCCTGTCGCCTTTCCCTCAGCCAAAATGCCTGCCAATTTTTTTCCGTCGCACAAAATGTCATTCGGCCATTTAATATTTGATTTCACATCATAATCTCTATTTAAAATTCTGTTTAAAACAACTGACAAATATTGAGTCAAATTCACATAAGGAAAATCCGTTGTATTGCTTGGTTTTATGACGAATGTCATATAAATATTATCCGATGATGAACCTTGCCAAACTCTATCAAATCTTCCTCGTCCAGCCGTCTGAACATCAGCAATGACAACATCTCCAGTTTTTAATCCATCGAAATTATCGAGGACAAAAGAGTTCGTTGATTTTAATTCTTTATAGCGTTTCAAGCATGGTGTGTTCATACAATAATTGTATAACAGACACTAATAATTTGCTTACAAAATTTTAAAAATCGCCACAAAAGTTAATATTTAGCAAAATGCCCTATTCATCAACATTAAAGCCCATTTCTTCAAGTTTTAATTTTAAAGGAAGTTCACCGCCTGCGACCAACATTCTTTTTGAAAGAAAATCTACGCCCAAATTGTCCGCAATATATTCAATATTATACATGCCTGACACGATTAAAATCTTTGTATTAAAGTGAGAGCGGGTGTTTTTGACCTGCGAGACAAACCATTCACCAGCAGACATAGGGGCAAAGTCGCTCTCCATTTGAAGGTCTGAAATAATTAAATCGAAAGGCTTTTTGTCATTTTGTAGCATGGTATCATATCCGTCGATTGCAGAACATGCGAGTTGAATCTCGACATTATCTTGTCCAAAAATCGACAAAACCGCATCTCTATTGAAGTTTCTCCAGCCTTCACTATCATCTGTAATTAAAACTTTTAACATAAATTCATATTCGTCTTATAAAATTTTTTTGGTTATATCCCTCACTATAACAAAAAATCAGCCGAAAAGGCAAATTTGAATGAGAAAAAAGTCCGATACAAATCAAACAAAATGTGCAATAATGATTTTGGTAAGAATGAGAGGGACATGTAGTATGTTTCAATTTTTTAGTGAACTCCAAAATTCAGTCAAGAACTTTGACAGACTTACATCAGAAAACAAGTTTATGTCAAACCCGTTCAACAAGGTTTTAAACCAAACATTCGTTTGGACTGAAAAATCACCTGTCCTCAAACGACCTGAAATCGAACAGTAGCAGAAAAATTTAAAGGGTTAAAATAATTTTTCAAGGGAGGATTTTCACCTCAAAAACGGCAAATTTTAACCTGATAAATTAACTCAACTGTTTTTTATATATCTCATTATCTTTGCTGATTTTCAAGAGAATTTGTGAGTTTATCTCGGTTAGTAAATTCTCTGATATTTTGCACTGTCATTTGCAAAATTCTTTCGGCTGCTTCCGTAGTGTTGTAAGCGATATGAGGAGTTACGATAACATTATCAAGGCTCGCAAGCAAATGATTTATCAAAGTTTTTTTGAGACATTCCGAACAGTTGTTCTCTGCACTGTCAAGGTAAGAATTGACAGGATTAAACAACTCCTCGCACTCAACTACATCGAGTGCTGCACCTTTGATTTTACCTTCGGTAAGTGCCTTGTAAAGAGCCTTAGTGTCAATCAATTCGCCCCTTGCGGTATTAATGAGATAAGAATTCGGCTTCATCATTCCGAATAATTTTTCATCAAACAAATGGTAATTTTGTTCGGTATAAGGAGCATGCAACGATATAAAATCAGAATTTTGACACAAAGTTTCAATGCCGACAAAGTCAGCATGGTATTTTTGCTCGATATAAGTATTTTTGAACAAATCGTTACACAAAATTTTCATGCCAAAGCCATGTGCAATTCGAACGGACTGCATACCAATCGAACCGACCCCGATAATACCAATCGTTTTGCCGAAAAGTTCGACGCCTTCGTACTTTCCGTCATCACCACCGTATTTAATTTCTGAAATTGCAAAATGAACTTTTCTAATCAAATTTAATAAAAGAGCAAAAGCAAACTCAGCAACGGTATTATCACCATAGTGCGGTGTTATGGCAATTTCGATGCCACGATTTTCGCAATATTTTCTATCAATATGGCTGAATCCCACCGAGCGTGTCGTGACAAGTTTCAGATTTTTAAATTTCTCCAAAACTTCTGCACTTAGTCTCGAAAATGCCGTCACAGAAAGAATTTCTGCCGACAAAACCTCATCACTCAGCCCGCAAGCCTGCAACAATGGTTCGTTAAAAAACAAAATTTCGTTATTTTTAAAATCTAAATTTTTCTCAAAATAAGATTTTTCATAATTTTTCACATCAAAAAATACAATTTTCATACAATGAAAATAACTTTTTTAACAAGAAAAACCAATACCCGAAAGGCTATGCCGATTGTTTACCGTATTTTTCTGCTCTTTTCTTCAATAAAAGTTTATATTTGAAGAATCCAAGCGGACGGAATTTCTTCGGCGAAAGTCCCAAATATTTTCTATTTCTATTATAGTCAAATTCGTTTTCCCAACAAGCAACTGCAACAGTCGCAACGCAGTTACCGATGAGGTTAACGGTTGTTCTACCCATATCCAAAATTTGGTCAATACCAAGCAAAATCGCAACCCCAATCAACGGGTAATTGAAACTTGTCAAAACGCCAGCCAAAACAACGAGTGTAACCCTAGGAATACCAGCCATGCCTTTACTTGTAACCATAAGTACAAGCATAATCATCAACTGTTGGCTAATCGTTAACTCAACATTTGCAATCTGAGTTGCGAAAAGTACCGCCAACGAAAGATATAACGTGCTGCCGTCCATATTAAACGTATAACCGGTTGGCATAACAAATCCGACGATATTCTTAGGAACACCGAAATCTTCCATAATCTTCATCGCCTTAGGCAAAGCAGATTCTGAAGTTGCAGTCGTAAACGCCAAAAGTGCAGGTTCTCGAAGTGCCTTCAACAATCCTAAAAGCGGAACATGACAGAACTTGCAGACAGTCGTCAAAACAACAAACAAGAACACAAATAGTGCTGAATACAATGCAAAAATAATTTTTGCATAATTTGCCATAATGCCCAAGCCGTTAACAGCGATTGTGTGTGCGATTGCACCGAAAACACCTATCGGAGCAAACAACATTACAAACTCAGTAAACTTGAACATAATGTCTGTCATAGACTTCAAAACATCAAGTACAGGCTTCGCTTTCTGACCGATTGCACAAACGGAAATGGCAAAGAAAATAGCAAACACCGCAATTTGCAACAAATCACCCGTTGCCATAGCCTGAACAATACTTGTCGGGAAAGCATGAACCAAGATATTCGACACGATATCCCAAGTGCTGCCGCCCATATCCGTTTTTGCCATACCTGAAACAACCGACAACATTTCAGGAGATTGATTTACTGTAAAACCTTCTCCCGGCTTGAAAATGTGTCCCCAAAACAAACCGATGAACAATGCGATTGTCGTCACAACTTCAAAGTAAATCAGCGTTTTAAGCCCCAATCGTCCCAAAGAACGAATGTTTCCGTGTCCAGATAACCCAGTTACCAAAACAGAAAACAACAATGGAGCAATAATCATCTTAACCATATTTAAGAATATGGTTGCTAAAGGTTGCATCTTTGCACCGACAGACGGAAAAAGCCAACCGACCAAAATGCCCGCTACCAGTGCCACAAATATCATTATTGTTAGTTTAGAATTTTTCAAATTTTATCACCTGTTTCAATTATACTTTAAAAGTTTACAAATTTGAAAAAACTATCGATTTTATGTTAAAATCTGTAAAGTGATGATAAAAATCAAAACTTAAACAGGAGAAAAAATGAGTTTATTGTCAAAATTTTACCACAGAAGATATATGAGA